>NZ_JACARP010000228.1:0-358 GCF_013386595.1 Brevundimonas sp. P7753
TGCCCGCCCCGTTCGGCCCGCACAGTGCGACCAGTTCACCTGACCCGACCGACAGGCTGACCCCGTCCAGCACGGTCGCCGCACCGATGCGCGCCACGACGCCGTCCAGTTCCAGCAAGGCGCTCACAGCCGCCACTCCCGCGCCGCGCGCCAGGCGATCAGGGCGAACAGCGGCGCTCCAACCAGGGCCGTGAACACGCCCAGCTTCAGTTCCTGATCCGTCGGCATCAGCCGCGCCGCCAGATCGGCCAGGACCAGCATCAGCCCGCCGGCCAGCGCCGAGGGCCAAAGCAGCCGCCCCGGATCGCCGCGCACCGCCGCCCGCACCAGATGGGGCGCCGCCAGACCGACAAAGCCG
>NZ_JACARP010000229.1:0-431 GCF_013386595.1 Brevundimonas sp. P7753
CGCCGATCAGGCGGCGGCGGGCATCCTGAACGCAGACGCCGCCGGCTATCGCGTGCAGCAGGAGCGCACGGCGGCCGGGATGATGCGAAACGAGGCTGGGCGGGCGGACATGGTGGAGTGGTCGATGGCGTCGGACCGTCAGGCCATGGCCTCGGCCATCCGCGACGTCATGACCACCGACGCTCGGCCGGGTCTGGCGGCCATGACCACGCCGGTCTGGGCCGTCTATGCCGCCGATGCGAACGGCGGCGCGCCGGCGGCGATGGCGGATGGGATGTGGGGGCGGGAGTATGCGGCCCTGCCGGGGGTGAAGCTGGTGCGCGTGGACGACAGCCGTCACTTCATCATGACCGATCAGCCCGAGCGGCTGAGCGCGCTGGTGGATGAGTTTCTGGCGGATTGAGGTTTGAGCGATCCTCCCCTGCGGAGCG
>NZ_JACARP010000230.1:0-568 GCF_013386595.1 Brevundimonas sp. P7753
GTCGCGTCTGCCCGGCGCGCTCGGCGCCTTCTTCACCGGGGTTCTGGCCGTGGTGGTGGCCGCGCCCTGCACCGCCCCCTTCATGGCCTTTGCGCTCGGCGCCGCCCTCTTGATGCCCTGGCCCATGGCCCTGGCGGTCTTCCTCATGCTGGGCCTCGGCCTGGCCCTGCCCTACGTCCTGATCAGCCTCAGTCCCGGCTTGCTGGCCCGCTTGCCGCGTCCCGGCCCGTGGATGGAGGGCCTCAGAAACCTGCTGGCCTTCCCCATGTACGGCGCCGCCCTGTGGCTGGTCTGGGTCTTCGCCCGCCAGACCGGCGGCGACGCCCTGGCGCTTCTGTTCGCCGCCGGCCTGATGCTGGCGCTGGGCCTATGGTTGGCCGGGCGCTTCCAGGCCGTGCGCGCCCTCGGCCATCGCGGCCTCCTGCCCGGTCTCGCCGCGCTGGGCGTGTTGGTTCTAGCTCTCGGCCTCGCCGGGATCGCCGCCCGCAGCGCCCCGCTCGCGGGTCCCGCCTCCGCCGAACCTTCCGGCCCCCTGGCCTCGCAACCCTGGTCGCCCGAGGCGGTGCGG
>NZ_JACARP010000231.1:0-141 GCF_013386595.1 Brevundimonas sp. P7753
GCCGGGGCGACCCTTCAAGTCGAAGCGGTTGCCCGTGATGCGGTTGCGGGCCGAGCCGTCGACAGCGAGGACTTCGCGCCGGGTTGAGACGGCGATGGTGTTGTTCTCAATCCGGTTGTCGGCGCTCTCGGCGTCCAGATA
>NZ_JACARP010000231.1:212-591 GCF_013386595.1 Brevundimonas sp. P7753
CGTGTGCGCGGCGGTGCGCGACGAGGCGCGCAGATCGTCATAGCTGCCGTCCGCCCCCATGCCCCAGACGCGTACGGCGCCGTGAATGACGCAGTTCTCGATGCGGATGTCGGTGGGGCGGCTCCAGTGCTGGGCCGAGACGCGGCGTGACCAGATGGCGATGGTCGGCTGGCGCGTGGTGGTGGCGACGCCGGGTCGCCCGACTGGGCCGCCCTGGCAGTCCAGTCCCGCGCCGGAGGCCTCGGCGCCCTCGATCAGCAGGGAGCGGCCGATGCTCTGGCCGGGCGTCAGCACCGCGCGGCAGGTCAGGCGATAGGGCGCCGTCGCCTCGGCGGTCAGCGCGCTCAGTTCGGCGGTGGTGCAGGGGCGGGCGGCGGGC
>NZ_JACARP010000232.1:0-328 GCF_013386595.1 Brevundimonas sp. P7753
GGCGCGCGCCTCGGTGATCCCTTGCGTCTGCGAGGGGCGGCGGAAGGCGTGGTCAGGCGGCTGGTCGGGGCGACCGCGCGATTTCTGGCGGGCGATGAGATGATCATCGAAGGGCTGGCGCTTGATCTGGCGGGGGCGGTTCTGTCGCCGGATGAACTGGACGAGGACCCGGCGCCGGAATGGCTGTGGCGGGCGAGCGAGATCATCGCCGACAGGGCCGCCCAGCCGGGGATGGAGGTCCGCAGCATCGCCGCAGAGGTCGGAGTTCATCCGGTCTCGCTGGCGCGGCGCTATCGCCGTCACTACGGCCAGTCGCCGGCGGCGGCCA
>NZ_JACARP010000233.1:0-837 GCF_013386595.1 Brevundimonas sp. P7753
GTCAGCCGCACCCCCGCCACATCCATCGCGTTGGCCCGCGCGTGCTGGCTGGGCCGCGCCGCTTCATCCTGCGAGCCATAGACGCGACGGCAGGCATAGGTCCCCAGGCTGTCGATCCGCGCCGGCTCCGCCCCAAGGACGTCACGGGCGGCGGGTTGCAGCACGTGGCGGTCCCACAGGATGTGACGCACCGCGAGCGGACAGCGCATGGCCAGGCCGCTCGGACTGACCGGGGTCATCTCGCCCCCGGTCAGGCGCACCGCGCCCCGCACCACGCAGAAGCCGCCGTCGTCGCGATCCTGCCCCCGCCGCACCTGAACCCCGGCCTGACGCAGCAGGGCCAGACAGGCGGTCGTGCGAGCCTCGACCTGTTCCGGCGAGGCCCGATCATCCACCTCCAGGCGGGCGACCTTGGCGGCGGTGGCCCAGCCTATGGGCTGGCGCAGGTCCAGCGGCTTCCACGGCAGATCCCGCGGCGGCGCCCAGGCGTCCAGCAGAAAGAACAGCCCGCAGGCCAGCAAGCCCAGGGTCACGATCCCGCTCCAGACATCGGCGAGAGGCGTAGGCTTGTCTGGCGCAGAGGGCTGGGATCGAGAACTCATCTCCCAGCCAATGCGCCAATCCCTGGGATGATCCTCGAAACCGTCACAGCAAGGCTGGCGGTGAAGGCGATTTCAGCGCAGGCTTTCACTGTTCAACCCAGGAGCCCCCATGGCCAAGGACAGCTACGCCGACACCCTCGAAGCCCTGCAGATTCAGCTGGTCGAGAGCCAGGCCTGGGCCATCGAACAGGGGATGAAGATCGTCATCGTCTTCGAGGGCCGCGACGCCGCCGGC
>NZ_JACARP010000234.1:0-757 GCF_013386595.1 Brevundimonas sp. P7753
GAAGCAGTTGGCCCAGCGTCAGCAGGTCGCGGCTGCGCAGCCCCAGACCCCCGCCGCCCTGCGGCAGGCCCGTGGGCGAGATCTGCCATTCCTCGCCCTCTATCCCCAGGGGCGCGAACAGGGCCCGGCGCGCAAAGGCGTCCAGAGGCTCGCCCGTCGCCGACTGGACGACCGCGCCGAGGGTGGTGGACCCGGCGGTGCAATAGCTGAAGGCGCGGCCATAGGGCTGATCGACGGGTTTGGGAATCCAGGCCGGGAAGCCCCTGATCGGCAGGTCGAAGGCGAACTTCACCCAGTCTTCGATCAGGTACATCCGCTCTTCATTGCCACGCGAAAACTGGTTGTCGTCGTCGCATTCCAGCAAGGAGCTCATGGTCAGCAGGTCCTCGACCGTGATCGCCGCCTTGCGCGGGTCGGGATTGTCGAAGGGGCCGTAGGACGCAATGAAAGGCATCACGGGCGCATCGACAGTGGCGATGTCGCCTTCGGCGATCGCCGCGCCCACCAGCATGGCGGTCACGGTCTTGGTGGCCGAGCGGGTGTTGCGGCGCGCCTCGGCCCCGCCCTCGTCGAAATAGGTCTCGTGAACCAGCCGTCCGTGGCGGGCGATCAGCACGCTGGTGATCTTCTGAAAGGTTCCGGCGCGCACGGCGGCGTCCATGGCGACGAGCCGCTCGGCAGAGGCCCCCTGACTTTCCGGGGAGCCGGTGCGCCAGGGCGTCTGGGCTGAGACCGGGGCGGCGACGGCGAGCAGGGC
>NZ_JACARP010000025.1:0-46667 GCF_013386595.1 Brevundimonas sp. P7753
CAGCCGCTCGCCCTCGGGCGTCAGCGACACCTGCCGCACGCCGCGCACGAACAGGGCCCGGTCCAGCCTCTGTTCCAGGTCGCGGATGCGCCAGCTGACCGCCGCCTGGCTCATGCCCAGGGCTTCGGCGGCGCGGGTGAAGCTGAGCAGCCGCGCGGCGGTTTCGAACACCCTCAGGGCGTCGACGGGAATGCGGGAAAGGACGTCAACCATAAGCAAGCCTTATGCATGAGCCCCATCGTCTCGTTTGTGAACGCCCCGCGTCAACTGCATACTCTGGCTTCAAGAAAGGAGGACGACCGATGGACTACATTTACAGCACCCATAAGGAACCCGCGTGGGGTTGGATCGGCGCCCTGCTGGACGCACGCAAAGCTTCTACGCCCGCAGCGACCAAGCCCGTCGCGGCGCCCGCGCCGAGGCTGCGCTCCCGCCGCGCCGCCTGCTGACCCGCTGACCCCGCCGCCGCGACAAGGCGTCGCGGTCGGCCCCTCCGTCGTCGGAACGGTTTGCGCCGCTCCGGCGACGTTGGCCATAAGAGCCGCTTCATCGACACCGAGGGGGCTCCGACCGATGCGCCGCACCAAGAATTTCCCGACCTTCGCCGCCGCCGCCGCTCTGGCCGCTGTCAGCCTGAGCGTCGCCCTGCCCGCCGAGGCGCAATCCCGTCGCGCGACGACCAGCGCCGAAGCCCCCGCCGCCCTGACGCCCCGCGCCGCCCCGGCCGTGCAGCGCGCCGTGACCTTCGCCGCTATGCCGAGCCAGGCCTCGGGCGCCCTGGTCCTGCCCCTGGGCGCCGAGGGCGATCTGGCGACGCGCGGCGCCGCCCTCAGCCCCGCCGTGCGCGAGGCCGTGGCCGCCGCCCTGACCGCCGCCCGCTTCGACTACAAGGCGCGCCAGACGCTCAGCCTGCACGGCGTCGGCGGCTGGGACCGCATCCTGGTCGTCGGCCTGCCCGGGGACGCCAAGCCCGCGGACGTCCAGGCCGCCGGAACCGTCGCCGGTCGCGCTCTGATCGCCCAGCCGGGCGCGATGACCGCCCTGACCAGCGGTCTGTCCGCCGACAGCGCCGCCGAACTGGCGACCGGCCTCGGCCTTGGCCAGTACCGCTCGGACCTGCACCGGACCACGGGCCGCGACGCCGCAGCGCCGGGCGGGATCACCCTCGTCGCCGACGACGCCTCGGCCGCTCAGGCCGCCTGGCGGCGCGGCGCGGCCCTGGTCGAGGCCATGGCCTGGACCCGCGACGTCTCCAACGAACCCGCCAACGTGGTCTATCCCGAGAGCTTCGTGGAGCGCGCCCGCGCCGCCTTCGCCGGCGTGCCCGGCGTCGAGATCGAGGTGCTGCACGTGCCCGCCATGCAGCGCCTCGGCATGGGCTCGCTGCTGGGTGTCGGCCAGGGCTCCGCGCGCCCGCCGCGCCTGCTGGTGGTGCGCTATCGCGGTCAGGGCGCCCCGGACGCTGGCCCCGTCGCCCTTCTGGGCAAGGGCATCACCTTCGATTCCGGTGGCATCTCGATTAAGCCGGGCGCCAACATGGGCAATATGAAGATGGACATGTCGGGCGCCGCCAGCGTCGTCGGCGCCGTCCTGGCCCTGGCCAAGGCGGGCGCCCCGGTCGATGTGGCCGCGGTCGCGGCCCTGGCCGAAAACATGCCCGACGCCAACGCCATCCGGCCCGGCGACGTCCTGACCGCCATGAACGGCAAGACCATCGAAGTCATCTCCACCGACGCCGAGGGGCGTCTGGTCCTGGCCGACGCCGTGGTCTGGGCTGACACCCGCCTGGACCCCGCCGCCATCGTCGATGTCGCCACCCTGACCGGCTCGGTCGGCGGCGCCCTGGGCAATGACTACGCCGGCCTGTTCAGCCGCCACGACGCCCTGGCCGAGCAGCTGAAGACAGCGGGCGACGCGACCGGCGAGCGTCTGTGGCGTCTGCCGCTGCACCCCTCCTACGTCGCCGCGACCAGCAGCCCCATCGCCGACATCAAGAACTCGGGCGAGGGCGGCGCGGGCGCAGGCACCGGCGCCCACTTCATCGGCTATTTCGCCCGGCCCGAGACGCCCTGGGCCCATCTGGACATCGCCAACATGGCCTACGGCGCCGCCAGCGACGTCAAGCCGGCCGGCTCTGCGGGCTTCAGCGTCCGACTGCTGGAACGCTTCGTGCGCGACTTCCAGCCGGTGGCGAAAGAAAAGGGGACCGGCGGCTTCTAAGCCCCGCTAATCGACGGCGACGATCTCGACCGACTGGCCCGCCACGGTCGCCTCGTCGCCGACCCGCCTGCCCATCAGGGCGCGGGCCAGGGGCGAGACGTGGCTGACTGAGCCTTTCGCGGGATCGGCCTCGTCCTCGCCGACGATGCGCCAGGTCTGGGTGCGCCCGTCCTCGCGCTCGATGGTGACTGAGCCGCCGAAGCGCACCCGACCGTCCGGCTTGGTCTCCAGCAGCTGGGCCGAAGCCCGTCGCGCCGACCAGTAGCGCAGGTCGCGCGTGGCCCGCGCCATGGCCGTGCGATCCGCCTCGATCGAGCCCTTGGCCTGGGCCGCCGAATAGGCCGCCCGCGCCGAGGCCAGCTCAGCCTCGATCATCGCCATCCCCTCGGGTGTGACATGGTTCGGATGGGGCGAGATCGGGCGGTCCACCAGGTCGGCGGCCGTGGCTTCCAGATCTTCTTCTCGGGTGAAGGCGACGCTCATGATGACACAGCGTATGCCGTTCGCGGACGTTCCGGTCTAGAAGAGCCGATGACCGACGCTTCCTCCTCCGCCCCTTCCACCGTCACCGTGATCGGGGCCGGCCCCGCCGGGTTGATGGCCGCCGAACGCCTGGCCTCGACGGGCCTGCGCGTCACGGTGCATGAGCGGATGCCGTCCGTCGGCCGCAAGCTCCTGATGGCCGGGCGCGGCGGACTGAACCTGACCCATTCCGAGCCGCCGGCGCCCTTCCTCGACCGCTACGACGCACCGGCCCGTGAGCGGGTCGCCGAATGGCTGAAGCCCTTTTCGCCCGCCGACCTGACCGCCTGGGCCGAGGGCCTGGGACAGGAAACCTTCGTCGGTTCCTCGGGCCGCGTCTTCCCCCGGGCGATGAAGGCCTCGCCCCTGCTGCGGGCCTGGCTGGCTCGGCTGGAGAGCCTGGGCGTCGAGATCCGCACCCGCTCACGCTGGACCGGCTGGAAGGGCGGCGCCCTCAGCTTCGACACGCCCGAGGGCGAACGGACCGAGCGCCCCGACGCCGTCGTGCTGGCGCTGGGCGGGGCCAGCTGGGCCAGGCTGGGCTCCGACGCGGCCTGGATGCCCTGGCTGGAGGAAGCGGGCGTCGCCGTCGCCCCCTTCCGCCCCTCCAACGTCGGCTTCGACGTGGCCTGGTCGCCCCTGCTGCGCGAGCGCTTCGCCGGTCAGCCGATCAAGGGAATCGCCCTGACCCACGCCGGGCGCACCGTGCGCGGCGAGGCCATGATCGCTGCCTATGGCCTCGAGGGCGGCGGCGTCTATGCCCTGTCGGCGGGCCTGCGCGACGCCATTGAGCGCGACGGTTCCGCCGAGCTGACCCTGGACCTGCGGCCCGACCTCAGCCGCCCTGCCCTGACCCAGAAACTGCTGAAGCCGCGCGGCAAGGAGAGCCTGTCCAACTGGCTGCGCAAGATCGTCCACCTCGACCCCGCCGCTATCGCCCTGCTGCGCGAAGGCGGCCCCCTGCCGACCGAACCCGGTCCGCTGGCGGCGCGCATCAAGGGCGTGACCTTGACCCTGACCGGGGTTCAGGGCCTGTCCCGCGCCATCTCCTCCGCCGGCGGCGTCACGCTGGACGCCGTGGACGACCGCCTGATGCTCAAGGCCAAACCCGGCGTCTTCGTCGCCGGCGAGATGCTGGACTGGGAGGCCACGACCGGCGGCTACCTGCTGCAGGCCGCCTTCGCGTCAGGCGTCGTGGCGGCGCAGGGCGTGACGGACTGGCTCCAGACGCGCTAGACCTTGCCCATGACCGACCTGCCTGAAATCCACGGCCTCTGCCCGTCCCGCTTCAACGCCGTAAAGGACGCCTTCGCCGCCAACTTCGTCGATGCGCCCGAGGGGCTGAACGAACTGGCCGCGCGCTTCTCCGTGGTCATCGACGGCGAGGTCGCGCTGGACCTGTGGGCCGGGTCCGCCGATCTGGCGGGGAAGCAGCCCTTCGCCGAGGATACGCTGGTTCCGGTCTTCTCGACCGGCAAGGCGGTGATGGCCCTGATGATCGCGCGCTGCGTCGACCGGGGTCTGCTGTCCTATGAAGACCGGGTGGCCGACCACTGGCCGGCCTTCGGCGCGGCGGGCAAGGCGGCCCTGACCGTCGGCCAGTTGATGAGCCATCAGTCGGGCTTGCCGGGCTTTTCCGACGGGGTCGAGCCGGCCATCTGGTTCGACCGACAGGCTGTTCTGGACCGGCTGGCGGCCCAGACGCCGCTGTGGGCGCCGGGCACCGCGTCAGGATACCACCCGATCACCATCGGCTATCTGGCGGGCGAGCTGTTCCGCATCGTCGACGGGCGCAGCATGGGCGCGGCCCTGCGCGAGGACTTCGCCGCCCCCTTCGACCTCGACCTGTGGATCGGCCTGCCCGAGGCTGAGCACAGTCGGGTGGCCCAGCTGCGCAAACCGGCCGCCGCGCCCGACCTGGGCCCCATCGACGCGATCAAGAAGGCCGCCTTCCTCGACCGGGGCTCGGCGCCGGGTGGGCGGGGCTCGACCGAGTGGCGGATGACGGAGATCCCTTCGGCCAACCTGCACGGCACGGCGAAGGACCTGGCGCGAATGATGTCCATCATCGCCACGGGCGGCGCCCTGGACGGTCGGGTGATGCTGTCGCAGGAGACCCTGACCGAGGCGACCCGTGAACGCATTCACGGCCAAGACAAGGTCCTGCCCTATGTCATGAGCTGGGCGGCGGGCTTCACACGCAACCAGGGACTGAACGTCTTCGGACCCAACCCGCAGGCGGTCGGCCATTGCGGCTGGGGCGGGTCGATGGCCTTCGCCGATCCTGAAGCGCGCGTCTCGGCGGCCTATGTCATGACCCGTCAGTCGCCGCACCTGATCGGCGACCCGCGCGCCCTGCGCCTGGTCGAGGCCCTCTACTCAAGCCTCTAGCCGAGGGCGGCGCCCATCGTCAGCGCCCGGTCGAGCCGAAGCCGCCGGCGCCGCGCGCCGTCTCGTCGAGAGCCTCGACCTCGGCCATCACCGCCTGGGCGTAGGGCGCAATCACCATCTGGGCGATGCGTTCGCCGCGCCGGATCTCGAAGGCGACCCGGCCGTGGTTGATCAGGATGACCCCGACCTCGCCGCGATAGTCGCTGTCGATGGTGCCGGGCGAATTCAGGCAGGTGACGCCGTGCTTCAGCGCCAGACCCGAGCGGGGCCGCACCTGGGCCTCATAGCCCGGCTCCAGCGCGATCTTCAGCCCGGTCGGGATCAGCTTGCGCTCTCCGGGCGCCAGCACGATCGGCTCGAACTCGGCCACGGCGGCGCGCAGGTCCATCCCCGCCGATCCCGTCGTCTCATAGGCGGGCAGGGCCAGGCCCTCGGCGTGGGGCAGGCGTTCGACGCGGACGGTGGTCATGGGGAAGTCTCTCAGGCCTTAAAATGATCGGCGATGCGCTGGGCGATCTTGCGCGCCACATCGGTCTTGGACTGGCGCGGCCAGGGCTCGGCGCCGTCACGGGTGAACAGGGTCACGGCGTTGCCGTCGGAACCGAACACCTCGTCGGACACGTCGTTGCCGACGATCCAGTCGCAGCCCTTGCGCGACAGCTTGGCCCGGGCGTTGGCCTCCAGATCGCTGGTTTCGGCGGCGAAGCCGACCACAAGTTTCGGGCGCCGAGGTCCGGGGGCCGAGACCCCCGCCAGAATGTCGGGGTTCTCGATCAGGGCCAGCGACGGCGGCCCGCCCGGCTTCTTCTTGATCTTGCCGGAGGCGATGCCGTCCACGCGCCAGTCGGCCACGGCGGCGCTCATCACGGCGATGTCGGCTGGAAGCGCCGCCTCGACGGCGGCCTTCATCTCGGTCGCGGCCTCGACCCAGACGCGGGTGACGCCGACCGGCACGTCCAACGCCACGGGGCCGGAGATAAGCGTCACCTCGGCGCCCAGTTCCGCCAGGGCGGCGGCGACGGCATAGCCCTGCTTGCCGCTGGAGCGATTGGTCAGGCCGCGCACCGGGTCGATGGGCTCAAAGGTCGGCCCGGCGGTGACGACGGCGGTCTTGCCGGTCAGCGGGCGCCCATCGGGCCCGGCCAGCAGGCGGGCGATCTCGTTGAAGATGGCGGCGGGCTCGGCCATGCGTCCCGGCCCGAACTCGCCGCAGGCCATCTCGCCCTCATCCGGTCCGACCACGGCCACGCCGTGGAAGCCGTCAAAGCCCTTCAGCCGCTCGACATTGGCCTGAACCGCCGGGTGCAGCCACATGCGCACGTTCATGGCCGGGGCCAGCAGCACCTTCTTGTCGGTGGCCAGAAGCGTGGTCGAGGCCAGGTCGTCGGCCATCCCGTTCGCCGCCTTGGCGATCAGGCCCGCGGTGGCCGGCGCCACCACCACCAGGTCGGCCCAGCGCGACAGCTCGATATGGCCCATGGCCGTCTCGTCTTCCGGCATGAACAGGTCCTGCCGCACCGGATGGCCGGTCAGGGCCGCCAGCGACATGGGGGTGACGAACTCGGCCCCGGCCTTGGTCAGCAGGCTCATCACCTCGGCCCCGGCCTTTTTCAGCAGGCGCGTCAGCTCCAGCGCCTTGTAGGCGGCGATGCCGCCGCCGACGATCAGCAGGACCTTGCGGCCGGATAGCGAGGATGCGGTCATGGGGAATCTCTAGCGGGGCCGCATGACGGCGTCGAGACAAAGCCGTGGCGAACCAATGTGCCGAAGCAGAACATTGCCAGAACAAAAATCCTATGCCTAACTGCGTTCGGCGGGTTTTTTAGGGAGGGTGACCCATGCGCATTCAAACAATGGCGGGCGTCTTGGCGGCGCTGGTGCTGGCCGGTTGCGACAGCGGCGGCTCGGCGGTCGAGACGCGGGATCGGGCGACGGCTGACCCGGTCGCCCTGATTTCGGCGGCGGCGCCCGAGAGCGAGATGGAGGTCGCACCCCAAGCCAAGCCCCCGGTCACGGCCAATCGGCGCGAAACCGCCGACGCCAAGGTTCAACGCCTGTTTGAGCGCAACGGCGCAGCCTTCGGGGCCAAGTCCGCCGACGACTATCTGACGAAGGTGCGGGCCTTCACCGAGGCCACGCCCAAGGGGACCGAGACGGTCAAGCGCCCCAACGGCGACACCCTCTACTATCAGGCCTCGACCAACACCTTCGCCGTGGTGGACCGCAACGGCGTGCCCCGCACCATGTTCAAGCCCGACGACGGCCCCACCTACTGGGCCCAGCAAAAGGAGCGCGCCCCGACCTTCGGCCAGCGCCGCTCAGGCGCGCGTGCGGCGGAGTAGGTTGAGCGGCCTCTAGATGACGGAAGCGGACCCGCCGAATGTCTGGCAAGGGTGGAAAGCGGACCTAGGCTTGACTGGCCTGGCTAGCGATCTTCGCATCTAGTTCCTCCAACTCGCGCTGAAGGTCCGCCTCATTGTCCTGCGTAGCGGGATGGCGGCCGTTGCGGCACTCGTAAAGCAGGTGCGCCACATGCTCCCGGTCGAGCCTAAGGTTTTCTAGCGTGTCCATGCCTAAGAGGTCGTGTCCATCAGGTTTCTGAGGCGTCTAACTTCAGCGATCAGAGCTGGAATATCCGATCGGGCGGCGGCAATAAAATCTTGATCGGCAGACGAGGCCCCTAACAACTCGATGTCGTCGCCTCTTCCTTCGGCGCTTCTCGTCTCAATGAAGCTTGAGCCTGCCGTATGGTCGCGACCTTCGATCCATGATGTCCAAGGTCCGGGAGACGCAGCATCTACCCGCGCCTCGATCTGCCGCAAATCATCTTCGTCCATCGGTGTATCCCGTTCGGCCGCTAAGCCTTCGCATAGCAGACGTTGACGGGGTCTTCGATGGGTCGTGAAGCGAAGTTCGCTTGAGGGTAGAGAGCGGAACTAGAAGGCAGTCTGTCGGGCTCGAGGCTAACTAGGGTCAGTACGCGTAGCTAGTCTTTGACGGGCTCACCCGCCGCGCCAGCAGTCTTTGGCCAGTCGAAAAGGATGCGTAGCACAGCCTCGAGACCCGGAGATGTCTCGCACTCCAAGGTCAGGTGTCGTCGCGACCCGTCAGCTGTGACTTCTAGAGTGATCAAAGGCTCGTCTATGCAGTCCCAGTCTCTTCGGGGCTGCGGCCTCGCATAGAGTGCAGAATCCGCAACGGCGGCGTCCAGGGCCAGCGAATCTTCCCGCGACAGCCTGACGCGTAAGGTTCGGCCGCTTGTGTAAACACGACGCTCAATCGTCCAGCGCGAGGCGCCTCTCGTGGCGGTGGCGCCCTGCGGAAAACCCAACGGATCTCCGATCTCGGCCTTAAGTCGGTAGGTTTGCGGTGACGTGGCGCAGCCCGCGACAAGAAGGGCGACTGCGCTAGGCGCAACGGCTGTTCCAAACTGGCGCGCCCATCTGACGAAAGCCGGCTTTCTGAGCATGACGAGACTTGCCATCCGGTAGGCAGGGCGCACCAGCGCCACTGGATCACGAGGAAACTCAATTTGTGAAAGGACGGCAAGAGGTCGGGATCGGAAATGGGCGCTCTGCGGGGCGATCCGAGTGCGAGCCATATTCTTTTCGCCGACGCCGTCAACCTAGCCACAGCGGGCGTTTGCCCCGTGAAACCCCCATCGAACGCGCCGAGGTTCAGCGCGCGGCTATGATGCGCTCTGATCTTTGACAGAGTCTGGCGTTGGCAAGGAGAGGTCGAGCGGTTCGGCGAAGAGCGCCCGACATTCGCTCCGGCCCTATTGCACCAATTGCACTGTTTTTTTCGCGCCATGGTGCAATCGAACGGGTCCTGGCGTCATCCGCCACCCCCCCCGGCGTCATCCTCGGGGCAAACCCGAGGATGACGCCGGCCTATGGGCAGGGCGCACGGCCCGGCGCCCTTCGCCTCAGGCGGCGTCGAAGCTCAGCGGCGCGCCCCAGAAGCGGGCGATCAGGTCGGACTGCGGGCCGGGCGTGCCGGTGGTCAGGAAGTCGCGACGCGCCGACGAGCCGAGGTCGTATTCGGGATGGCGCGCGAAATAGCGTTCCAGCGAGTCGGCCACGGCGGTCGGCTGGCTGATCACCTGGACCCCGGCGGGCAGGGCGGCGGCGAACAGGTCGGCCACGATCTCATAGTGGGTGCAGCCCAGGATGGCCTTGTCCGGGTGACGGCCGATGCGGCGGCGCAGGGCGTCGACGTGGTCGTCGACCACCACCTTCAGCTCTTCAGCCGGGGCGCCCAGTTCGATCAGGCCGGCCAGGCCGGGGCAGGCCTCGGTGAAGACCGCCAGGTCCTCGCGGCGCTTGTCGATCTCGATCTCATAGACCCGGCTCATGGCCGTGGCGGCGGTGCAGAAGACGCCGGTGATGTCGATCGCCTCCTTCTTCTGGCCCTCGTTGCGGCCGTTGCGCTCGGCCTCATAGGACCAGGGCAGGCCGGTGGCCGCCTCGATGGTCGGGACGATGATGCCCAGGACGTTGACCGGGCGGCCCAGCTTTTCGCGCATCCCCGGAATCCAGGTCTGCTGCAGCCGGCGCAGCGCGATGGCCGAGGCCGTGTTGCAGGCCAGGACCACGACCGAGGCGCCCGCTTCGAACAGCCGCTCGCACCCGGCGCGCGTCAGGGCGACGATGTCCTCGCCGCCGCGCCCGCCATAGGGGGCGTGCCCCTGGTCGCCCAGATAGATGAAGTCCCGCGTCGGAAAGCGGGCCACGAGTTCGCGGTGGACCGTCAGTCCGCCCACGCCGGAGTCAAAAACGCCTATCGCCATGACGCGGCCTTTAGACCCGTGGGGTTCCGTCGTCCAATGGTTAGGATTACATCGACGCATACGACGGTCCGGGCGAGCACGCCGGGGGAAGTCCGAAACAGCTATGGTTGGGAGACCTGGATGCACAGACGCCATCTTCTCATCGGAGGCGCGAGCCTCTTCGCCCTGACGGGCTGCGCCTCCGCCGGCGCCCTGGAGAACGGAATGACCGGATCGGCCACGGCCCTCTCGACCGCCGACGAAGCCCGCCTCGCCCGCGCCGTCCTGCCGACGACCGCGCCGCGCGCCGAGCTGCTGCAGCCGTGGACCGGCCCCTATGAGGGCGTGCCCCCCTGGGACAAGGTGACGGCGCCCAAGATGCGCGAAGCCATCCTGGAAGGCATCGAGTTGCAACGCGCCGACGTGGCCGCGATCGCTGACAACCCCGACGCTCCGACCTTCGCCAACACCCTGGTGGCCATGGAACTGGTCGGCGAGCCGCTGGACCGCGCCATGAACGTGTTCAGCGTCATGACCTCGAACATCGGCGGCGAGCAGTGGGACGTTCTGGAAACCGAGCTGTCGCCGATCCTGTCGGCCGCCTCGGACGAGATCACCTTCAACGAGAAGCTGTTCGCCCGCATCAAGGCCGTGGCCGACGGCGCCGACGCGGCGGGCCTGAACGCCCAGCAGAAGCGTCTGGCCGAGCGCAGCCGCGACAGCTTCATCCGCAACGGCGCCGCCCTGGACGCCGCCGGCAAGGCCGAGCTGGGCCGCATCAACACCGCCCTGTCGAACGCCTTCACTGGCTTCGGTCAGAAGGTCGTGGCCGACGAGAACACCTGGACCGTCATCACCAACGAGGCCGGCCTGAAGGGTCTGCCTGAGTCCAACAAGGCCGCCGCCGCCGCCGCTGCGCGTTCGCGCAACGTCCAGGGCTGGGCCATCGTCAACACCCGCTCCAGCGTCGATCCCTTCCTGACCTTCGCCGACGACCGCGCCCTGCGCGAGCAGGTGTGGAAGAAGTTCGTCAAGCGCGGCGACAACGGCGACGCCAACGACACCAAGTCGACCATCGCCCAGATCGTCGCCCTGCGTCAGCAGCGCGCCAAGCTGCTCGGCTTCGGCAACCATGCCGAATGGCGGATGCAGGACACCATGGCCAAGACCCCGGCCGCGGCGATGGAGCTGATGCAGCGCGTCTGGACCCCGGCCAAGGCCCGCGTGGCCGAAGAGGTCGCCGACATGAAGGCGATCGCCGGTTACGACATCGAGCCCTGGGACTACCTCTACTTCGCCGAGAAGGTCCGCAAGGCCAAGTACGACCTCGATCAGAACGAGCTGAAGCCCTACTTCGAGCTGCACGCCGTCCGTGCAGCCTCCTTCTACATGGCCGAGCGCCTGTACGGCTTCGTATTCAAGCCTCTGGCCAAGGGCACGGTCTCGACCTTCGAGCCGGACGTGACCACCTATGAGGTCACAG
The DNA here is from genome assembly GCF_013386595.1 of Brevundimonas sp. P7753. Taxonomy (NCBI): domain Bacteria; kingdom Pseudomonadati; phylum Pseudomonadota; class Alphaproteobacteria; order Caulobacterales; family Caulobacteraceae; genus Brevundimonas; species Brevundimonas sp. P7753. Next base: position 11,388 of record NZ_JACARP010000025.1, read on the forward strand.
ACAAGGCCACCGGCAAGCTGATCGGTCTGTATTACGCCGACGACTTCGCCCGTCCGGGCAAACGTTCGGGCGCCTGGATGACCACCTATCGGTCCTTCTCGACCCTGACCGGCGCCAAGCCGATCCTGGCCTCGAACAACAACAACTTCGTCAAGGCCGAGGCCGGTCAGCCCCTGCTGATCTCGCTCGACGACGCCGAGACCCTGTTCCACGAGTTCGGCCACGCCCTGCACTACTTCTCGTCGGTGGTGACCTATCCGTCGTTCGGCAACACGCCGCGCGACTTCGTGGAATATCCGTCGCAGGTGCACGAGCACTGGGTGCTGAGCCGCCCGATCCTCGACGGCTACATGAAGCACGTCGAGACCAAGCAGCCGATGCCGCAGGCGCTGGTGGACAAGATCGAGGCCTCCTCGACCTTCAACCAGGGCTACGCCACCGTCAGCTACCTGTCCTCGGCCCTGGTCGACATGGACCTGCATACGCAGGCGACGCCGCCGACCGACATCGCGGCGTTCGAGAAGGCCTCGCTGGACCGTCTGGGCATGCCCAAGGAGATCGTGATGCGGCACCGCCTGCCGCAGTTCAACCACCTCTTCACCTCGGACGCCTACTCGGCCGGCTACTACTCCTACCTCTGGTCGGAAGTGATGGACGCCGACACCTGGGCCTACTTCGAGGAGTCTGGCGACGTCTTCAACCCGGAGATCGGCGGCCGCTTCAAGTCGATCATCCTGGCGCCGGGCAACACCACGGACCGCGGCGACGCCTATCGCCAGTTCCGCGGCCGCAACCCGGACGTGGCGGCCCTGCTGAAGGTGCGCGGCTTCCCCACTTCCTGAGGGGGCCTATCGCCCTTCGGGCTACTTGAGGCCCGTTAGGCGCTAAAGTTGAAGAGGGCTCGGTGGAGTAGTCCGCTGGGCCCTTTTCTTTGGCCGTCATCGTCGCGCAAACCGCGCCGTCACCCCGGACGACCCGTAGGGGCGATCCGGGGCCCAGGCGCTTGATCGGGCAGGGCGCGACAGGATTCGGCGCCTGGGTTCCGGGTTCGCTGCGCGCCCCGGAATGACGGCGAGGAAGAGCCTTGTCGGCAGCCCATTCTGTTTCCGGCTGAGGTGGCGTAAGCCTTGGCCGTTCGAATGAAGGAGTGCCCATGAGCGTCGTCGCCTCCTATATCTACAAGGACGGCAAGCGGGTTCGCGAGGCGCCGCTGACGGACGAGGGGCTGCGGCTCCAGCCCGGCGAATACCTGTGGATCGGTCTGTACGAGCCGACGAGCGAGGAGTTCGAGGCCCTGGTGCGGCGCTTTCATCTGCACCCCCTGGCGGTCGAGGATGCGCTGGCGGCGCATCAGATGCCCAAGATCGAGGTCTATGGCGGCGAGCTCTTCATCGTCGCCCGCACGGCGCAAAAGGCCGACGACGCCATCTGGTACGGCGAGACCCACGTCTTCGTCGGACCCCGCTACGTCATCACCATCCGCCACGGCTCGGCCCGCGCCCATACCCAGCTGCGCGCCCAGCTGGAGGCCTCGCCGCTGCAGCTGAAGCACGGCGCCGACTTCATCCTGCACGGGGTGCTGGACTTCATCGTCGACGCCTATGTCCCCATCGTCGACGATATCGAGGACAGCGTCCTGGAGATGGAGCAGCGGGCGCTGGACAGCTTCCTGTCCCGCGCCGACATCAAGCGCCTGTTCCAGCTGCGCCGCGAACTGCTGAAGTTCAGCCGCGTGCTCGGCCCGATGGAGGAGGTGGCCAACAAGCTGCAGTCGCTGGACCTGCCTTGCATCGACCGCGAGGTCCGCCCCTATTTCCGCGACGTGGCCGACCATGTCCGCCGCGTCTCCAGCCGGGCGGCCAGCTTGCGCGACATTCTGGCCTCGGTGTTCGAGGTCTCCAACCTGCTGGAGCAGCAGCGTCAGGGCGTCATCACCCGCAAGCTGGCCGCCTGGGCCGCCATCCTGGCCACCCCCACGGCGGTGGCCGGCATCTACGGCATGAATTTCGAGCACATGCCGGAGCTGCGCTGGACCTATGGCTATCCGGCGGTGATGGGGCTGATCTTCGCCATCTGCCTAGGCCTCTACATCACCTTCAAGCGCACCAAGTGGTTGTGATCAGCCGCTGTTTCTGAGGCCCGCCGCCACGCCGTTGATGGCCAGAAGGATGCCGTTCCTGACGCGCGGGTCGTCGTCGCGGGCGCGGCGTCGGCGGATCAGCTCGATCTGCACATGGTTCAGCGGCTCGACATAGGGCATCCGCTGACGGATCAGGCGGTCCAGCTCGGGCTGGCCGCCCAGCAGGTCGTCGTGGCCGGTGATCGACAGGACGGCGTCGCGGGTCCGGTCCCACTCCGCGCGGATGGCGCCGTAGATGCGCTCGGCCAGGGCCGCGTCGGGGACCAGCTTGGCGTAGCGCCGGGCGATGGCCATGTCGGCCTTGGCCATCACCATCTCCATGTTCTGGACCACGGTGCGGAAGAAGGGCCAGGCGGCGGCCATGTCGCGCAGTTCGTCGGGGTCCTCGCCCTGAACCGCCGAGCCGAAGCCGTACCAACCCGGCAGCATGACCCGCGACTGCGACCAGCTGAACACCCAGGGAATGGCGCGCAGGTCCTCGATGGCGGTGGAGGTCGAGCGCGAGGCCGGGCGCGAGCCGATCTTCAGGTCGGCGATCTCGGCGATAGGGGTGGCGGCGCGGAAATAGTCGACGAAGCCGGGCGTCTCATAGACCAGGGCGCGATAGGCCTTCATCGAGGCCGCCGACAGGCGCGCCGCCGTGGCGCCGTGCTGGGCGCTGTAGCCGCCGTCGGTCTGAGGCCCCAGCGAGGCCAGCAGGGTCCCGCAGGTCAGGGCGTCCAGGTTCCTCTGCGCAACCTCGGGCTCGCCGTACTTGTTGGCGATGACCTCGCCCTGTTCGGTGACGCGGATGCGGCCGGCCACCGTCCCCGCCGGTTGCCCCAGAACCGCTGAGAAGCTGGACCCGCCGCCGCGCCCCACGGCGCCGCCGCGTCCGTGGAAGAGCTGCAGACGGACCCCCGCCGCGCGGGTCACTTCCAGCAGGGCGCGCGAGGCCTCGTGCAGTTCCCAGCCGGAGGTCAGGTAGGAGCCGTCCTTGTTGCTATCGGAATAGCCGATCATGACCTCCTGCACCCCGCGCGCGGTCGCCACGGCGCGGGCGGACGGCTCGGCCAGCACCCGCTCCAGCGTCGGCTGCGAGGCGCGCAGGTCCTCGATGGTCTCGAACAGGGGCGCGGCCTGGATGGGGCAGGCGGCGGGGTCGGCCGGGTCGTAGAGGCCGACCTCCTTCAGCAACAGATAGACCTCCAGCATGTCGGACGCGGCGTCGGTCTTGGACACGATGTGGGTGCGGATGGCCTGGGGGCCGAAGGCGGTCAGGGCGCTCGCCGCCGCTTGCAGGATGGCGCGCTCCTTCAGGGTCTCGGGCGCATAGTCGGCATAGGGCGAGAACAGCGGGCGGGGATTGGCCAGTTCGCGCGCCAGCAGGGTCAGACGGGCCTCTTCGTCCAGCGCCGCATAGTCGGGACAGACGCCCGCGACCTTCAGCAGGTCGGCCACGACCCGCTCGTGCACATCCGAGTTCTGGCGCAGGTCCAGGGTCGCCATGTGGAAGCCGAAGATGTCCGCCGCCGTGATCAGCCGGGCCAGCCGGTCGTCGGCGAAGACGGCGCCGTGGGTGCGGATCAGGCTGTCGTGCAGCACGGCCAGGTCAGCGCGGAAGGCGTCGGGGCCGTCATAGGCCGGGGCCTCGAACTGGGCGGGCAGGGGGGCGGGACCGCCGGTCAGGGCCAGATGGGTGGCCGACAGGCGGGCGTAGATCTGGCTCAGCGCGCGGCGATAGGGCTCGTCCGCGCGCTGGATCGAGGCGTCGCCCGAGCTGTCGGCCAGAGCGGCCAGTTCGGGGGTGACGGTGGTCAGGTCGGCGGACAGGCTGAGCTCTTCGCCCAGAGCATTGGCCTCTTCCAGATAGAAGCGCAGCACGGCGCGCGACTGGGTGCGGAAGGCGGCGGCCAGAACCGTGGCGTCGACATTGGGATTGCCGTCGCGGTCGCCGCCGACCCAGGTGCCGATGCGCAGGAAGGGCGGCAGGTCGGGCGTGTCCAGAAGCGTGCGCCATTCGGCCAGCTGAGCCGGGGCGACGTGCAGGAAGATGCGCTGCAGCCAGTCGGTGACGGTATTGATCTCGTCCTGCACCACCAGGCCTGAGGCCCGCGTCAGCCGCGTGGCCCACAGGATGACGATCTGACGCCGCAGTGCCGCCTTCAGCGTGGTCGGCGAACAGGCGATCCCGTCGCGGTCGCAGCCGTCCAGCAGGGCGCCGACCGCGCCGATGCGGTCGATGACGCTCTTGCGCCGCACCTCGGACGGGTGGGCGGTCAGGACCGGCGAGATCAGGGCGGTGGACAGCAGGTCGCGCACCGCCGCCCGGTCTACCCCCGCCGTATCCAGCCGCTTCAGCGCGCCCTCGGGCGTGTCGGCGCGTTCGCCGGCCTCGGCCTGTTCCCGCGCGCGGCGCTTGCCCGCCCGATCCTCGGCGACATTGGCCAGCAGGGAGAAGGCGGCGAAGCCGTGGGTCAGGCCGATGGCCTGATCCAGCGACAGGTCTTTGAGCAGGGCTTCCAGTTCGGCGGCGTCGTGCGAGGCCGGGTCGCGGTGATAGGCCACCGAGGCCTGACGCACCGCCTCGATCCGGTCATAGAGTTCCTGGCCGCCCTCTTCACGGATTACCTCGCCGAGCAGGGCGCCCAGCAGGCGAACCTCATCGCGCAGTCGATCGTCGGCGGCCTGGATCATCGCATTGTCCTTCAGCGGGGAGGCTGGGAGCGGAACCGTATCAGCGGAATCCGAACCGCCTAGTCCCCAAGGTCAACGCTGAAACCCTTTGTGTGGTTGTCGGGGCGCCGAAGCGGGAGTCGACATTTGCTTGTGAATGCTCCATAAGTCCGCGCTTCCGGCGCAATTGAACCTGCGCCTCCTCCGGTACGACAGCTTTCTTGGTCGTGCTACCGCGCTGAGCGCTACTTGAGCACAGCCCATTCGGGCTCAAGTAGGCCGACCGGCCGATAGCCCCAAAAGGAAAGAACGAGCCCGGCGAGGACCCTCTGCCGACGTGATCGTCGCCAGAGGCCGTTTCTCTATGGAGGTCAGGGTTCGCGCATGAAAGGTTTTGAATGTTCGAGGCTCTGAACGAGCGACTGACAGGCGTATTCGACCGGATCACCGGCCGCGGCGCCCTGTCCGAAAAGGATGTCGAGGAAGCGCTGCGCGAAGTCCGCGTCGCTCTGCTCGAGGCCGACGTCGCCCTGCCGGTGGTCAAGGACTTCATCAGCCGCGCGAAGGAACAGGCGACGGGCGAAGAGGTCATCCGTTCGGTCAAGCCGGCCGATCAGGTGGTCAAGATCGTCTATGACGGCCTGGTCGAGATGCTGGGCGGCGAAGAGCCGACCCCGATCAACATCAATGCGACGCCGCCCGCCGTCATCCTGATGGCCGGCCTGCAGGGCTCGGGCAAGACCACGACCTCGGCCAAGCTGGCCCTGCGTCTGACCAAGTTCGACAAGAAGAAGGTCATGATGGCCTCGCTGGACACGCGTCGTCCGGCGGCCATGGAGCAGCTGGCGACCCTGGGTCAGCAGATCGAGGTCGCGACCCTGCCCATCGTGACGGGCCAGTCGGCGGTCGAGATCGCCAAGCGCGCGCTGCAATCCGCCAAGCTCCAGGGCTTCGACGTCCTGATCCTCGACACCGCCGGCCGCATCACCCTGGACGAGGCCCTGATGGCCGAGGTGGCCGAGGTCGCCCGCGTCGCCAATCCGGTCGAGACCCTGCTGGTCGCCGACAGCCTGACGGGTCAGGACGCGGTCCGCACCGCCGCCGCCTTCCACGAACGTCTGCCGCTGACCGGCCTGGTGCTGACCCGCGCCGACGGCGACGGTCGCGGCGGCGCCATGCTGTCGATGCGCGCCGTCACCGGCCTGCCGATCAAGTATCTGGGCGCCGGCGAAAAGGTCGACGCCCTCGACGTCTTCGACGCCCGCCGCGTCGCCGGCCGCATCCTGGGTCAGGGCGACATTGTCGCCCTGGTCGAAAAGGCCGCTGGCGAGCTGGACCAGGCCAAGGCCGAGAAGATGGCCCGCAAGCTGGCCAAGGGTCAGTTCGATCTGGACGACCTGGCCGCCCAGCTGCAGCAGATGAAGAAGATGGGCGGGCTTCAGGGCATCATGGGCATGCTGCCCGGCGTGGCCAAGCTGAAGGCCCAGATGGCCGACAGCAACGTCAACGACAAGATGATCGCCCGTCAGGAAGCCATCATCAGCTCCATGACCAAGGCCGAGCGCAAGAAGCCCGACCTGCTCAACGCCAGCCGCAAGAAGCGCGTCGCCGCCGGCGCCGGGGTTGAGGTCCAGGACATCAACCGCCTGCTGAAACAGCACCGGCAGATGGCCGACATGGTCAAGTCCCTGTCCAAGGGCGGCGGCAAGAACCTGCAGAAGATGGCCGCCATGATGGGCGGTCTCGGCGGAGGCGGCGGCGGAATGCCCGGCCTTCCCGGCATGGGGGGCGGCCCCGACATGGCCCGCCTCAAGGCCCTGGGCGGCGGCAAGATGGCCGAACCCAGCGCCGACGAAATGAAAGCCATTCAGGACCGGCTCGCCGGACTGGGCGGCGGACAACTTCCGGGGGGCCTTCCGGGCCTGCCGGGCTTCCCGAAAAAGAACTGATTTCGACCTTCTAGAAAGAGACTGAAAATGCTGAAGATTCGTCTGGCCCGCGGCGGCGCCAAGAAGCGCCCCTACTACTACATCGTCGTTGCTGACAGCCACGCTCCCCGCGACGGCAAGTTCCTGGAGCGCGTGGGTTCGTATAACCCGATGCTCTCCAAGGACAGCGCCACGCCGCGCGTCGTCCTGAAGGCCGACCGTATCTCGGAATGGCTGGCCAAGGGCGCCCAGCCGACCGACCGCGTCGCGCGCTTCATCAGCCAGTCGCAAGACGAAGTTCTGGTCGGCAAGGTCAAGTGGACCCAGTCGAACAACCCGAACAAGGGCGCTCCGGGCAAGAAGGCCCAGGAACGCGCCGCCGAGCGCGCCCAGCGCGAAGCCGACCGTCTGGAAGCGGAAGCCGCCGCGAAGGTCGAAGCTGCTGAAGCCGCCGCTCGCGCCAAGGAAGAAGCTGCTGCCGCTGCTGAAGCCGCCAAGAACGCTCCGGCTGTTGAAGAAGCTCCGGTTGAAGCTGCTGCTGAAGAAGCCGCCGCTGAAGCTCCGGCTGAAGCCGCTGCTGAAGCGACCGAAGAAAAGGCTGAAGGCTAAACCCTTCGGCTTCCCGGTTTCGGCCGGGATGCAAAATGAAAAGCAGCGTCCGATCCCGGGCGCTGCTTTTCTGTTATCTGGCGCTTGGAATTGAGAAACGGAGCCTGTCGATGAGCGACGACAACAAGATGATCCTCGTCGGCCAGGTCGGCGGCGCCTTCGGCGTAAAGGGCGAGGTGCGGATCACCGCCTTCACCGCTGAGCCCATGGCCCTGATGGATTATCAGCCCCTGCTGAAGGCCGACGGTACGCCCGCCCTGACCCTGCTCTCGGCGCGGCCCGACAAGGCGGGCGTGGTGGCCAAGGTCAAGGAGATCGCCACGAAGGAAGAGGCCGACGCCGCGCGTGGACAAAAACTGTTCGTGCCGCGCGACCGCCTGCCCGAGCCCGAGGAAGACGAGTTCTACCTGACCGATCTCGTGGGCATGGAAGCCCGCGACCTCGACGACACGGCGGTCGGCACGGTCAAGTCGGTGCAGAATTTCGGCGCCTCGGACATGCTGGAGATCGCGCCCAGGGAGGGCGGTCCGACCTGGTATCTGCCCTTCACGCGCGAGGCGGCGCCGGACCTGCGCATCGCCGAGGGCTGGCTGCGCATCGTGCGCCCGACCGAGGTGGACGAGCGCGACGAGGCCTGATCGACCGCCACCGACGCAGTGGCTATTGCGAGGGGCGGTCAGGCTTCCAACATGGAAGCTTCAACCCGCCCGGAGCGCCCCATGGCCGACCTGTCCGCCTTTCCGATCACCCGCCAGTATCCGCCGGCCCATCCCGACCGGCTGCAGCTCTACTCCCTGCCGACGCCCAATGGCGTGAAGGTCTCCATCCTGCTGGAGGAGCTGGGTCTGGCCTATGAGCCGCATCTGGTGGACATCGGCCAGAACGAGACCTGGACGCCCGACTATCTGTCGCTGAATCCCAACGGCAAGATCCCCGCCATCATCGACCCCGACGGTCCCGGCGGAAAGCCGCTGCCCCTGTTCGAGTCCGGCGCCATCCTGGTCTATCTGGCCGAGAAGACGGGGCGCTTCCTGCCTGCCGATCCGGCGGCGCGTTACGAGACCCTCCAGTGGGTCTTCTTCCAGATGGCGGCGATTGGCCCGATGTTCGGCCAGGTCGGCTTCTTCCACAAGTTCGCCGGGCGGGAGTTCGAGGACAAGCGCCCGCGCGACCGCTACGTCGCGGAATCCCGCCGTCTGCTGGGGGTTCTGGAAGGGCGGCTAGAGGGCCGGGACTGGATCATGGGCCAGGACTACACCATCGCCGACATCGCCAGCCTGGGCTGGGTGCGCAACCTGATCGGTTTCTACGAGGCGGGCGATCTGGTCGGTTTCGCCGACTTCCCGCGCGTCGCCGCCTGGCTGGAGCGGGGTCTGGCGCGACCGGCGGTGCAGCGCGGTCTGAACATTCCGGCGCGGCCTTAAGAGAGGGTGGCGGGGGCGGGCTCTACGCCGCGCCCCCGCTGAACTCAGACTTCTTCGGTCGGGGCGTCGCCGACGTGCTTCTTGATCGACTCGATGGCGCGCTTGGCGCCCGACTTGTCGGAGTAGCCCTCGGTCGAGAAAATGATCTCGGAATTGTATTTGAACCGGACGCGGAACTCGCCGGCCTTGTCCTGATAGACTTCGAACTTGTGCGCCATGATCGCCTCGCTCAGACGGCCGCCAGTCGGCCGGGCGTCAGGCTCTCACAGTCACGCTGGGGACGGAAGCCCGCGAAATGTAAAACCGGGTCAGGCCGGATCAGGCGCGCGGCTTGATCCAGCGCCGCGCCGCCAGGGCCAGGAAGCCGACCGCCAGCCCCCAGAAGGCCGAGCCGACCCCGAACAGAGCCACGCCCGACGCCGTGGCGGCAAAGGTCAGCACCGCCGCCTCGCGATCCTCGGCCACGCTCATCATGGCGCTCAGCGACCCGGTCAGCGGCGCGATCAGGGCCAGGCCGGTGATGACGGCCAGGGCGCCGGTCGGCATGGCGATGAACAGGCCCGCCAGAGGCGCGGCGAACAGGGCGACGACCAGATAGATCAGCCCATAGAGGACGCCGACGACCCAGCGGCGCTCGGGGTCAGGGTGGGCCTCGGGGCCGGTGCAAAGGGCGGCGGTGATGGCGGCCAGGTTGACGCCGTGGGCGCCGAAGGGGGCGAGGATCGTGCTGGTCATTCCGCCCCAGAAGATCAGCTTTCCGGCGGGCGGAGCGTATCCTGCGGCCCGCAGCACCACCAGACCGGGCAGGTTCTGCGAGGCCAGCGTCACCAGATAGAGCGGCAGGGCCAGGCTGATCGCCGCCTTCCAGTCAAAGCCGGGCATGACCGGCGACAGCTCGCCGAACAGGCCGGTTCCGGCGGGCAGGCCGACCTGGCCGCGCAGCGCCAGAACTGCAAAGGCCGCGACCAGAACGGCGGGCAGGGCCCAGGCGGCGGCGACCCTTCGCATGATCAGGAAAACGGCCAGCAGGCCCGCCGCCAGCGCCATGTCGGCGGGGAAGACCAGAAACAGCTTCAGGCAGAAGGGCAGCAGCACCCCCGCCAGCATGGCTGAGGCGATGGCGGCGGGAATACGCTCGGCCAGCCGCCCCAGGGCTGGAACCAGGCCGGTCAGCACCATCAGCAACCCGGCGATGACGAAGGCGCCGACGGCGGTCGACCACCCCAGGCCCAGCGTCGAGGCCGCCAGCAAGGCCGCGCCCGGCGTCGACCAGGCCAGAACCACCGGCATCTTCAGCCGCCAGCTCAGCACCGCGCCCGGCAGGCCTATGCCGAGGCACAGCGCCGTGACCATGGAGATGATCTGGGCGGGCGAGGCGCCCAGCGTCTGACCGGCCTGAACGATCAGGGCGACCGTGCCGCCGAAACCGACGACCATCGCCACGGCGGCGGCGGAGAAGCTGGCGGGAGGGGGCAGACGGAACGGGCTCATGCGGTCAAGCTAGGCCATAGGACAAGGCGCCGAAAAGCAAAAAGGGCCGCCGGTTCGCCCGGCGGCCCTCTATGTGCGGCATAACCCGGTCGGGTTCAGCCCTCCATGTCGTCCGGCAGGCCGACGGCGTGGAAGCCGGCGTCGACGTGGACGACTTCGCCCGTGGTCGAGCGGCCCAGGTCCGAGCACAGCCACAGGGCGGCGCCGGCGACGCCTTCCATCGAGGTCTCTTCCTTGATCAGCGAGAACTGCGCCGACTTGGAGTGCAGGCCGCGCCCGCCCGAGATGCCGGCCAGGCTAAGGGTGCGCATGGCGCCCGCCGAGATGGCGTTGACGCGGATGTTCTTCGGACCCAGGTCGCGCGCGATGTAGCGGGTCGCGGCTTCCAGAGCGGCCTTGGCCACGCCCATGGTGTTGTAGTTGGGGATGACCCGCTCGGACCCGAGGTAGGTCAGGGTGATCATCGAGCCGCCGTTGGGCATCAGTTTCGCCGAACGCTTGGCCACGTCGACGAAGCTGAAGGCCGAGATATTCATGGCCAGCAGGAAGCTGTCGCGGGTGGTGTTGTCGACGAAGGAGCCCTTCAGCTCGTCCTTGTTGGCGAAGGCCACCGAGTGAACGACGAAGTCGATCGTGCCGAACTCTTTTTCCAGCTCTTCAAACGCCTTGTCCATCGAGGCGTCGTCGGTGACGTCGGCCTGGATCAGCAGCTTGGCGCCGACGCTTTCGGCCAGGGGGCGCACGCGGCGCTCAAGGCCTTCGCCGAGGTAGGTGAAGGCCAGCTCGGCGCCCTGGGCGGCCAGCTGCGAGGCGATGCCCCAGGCGATGGAACTGGAGTTCGCGACCCCCATGATCAGGCCCTTCTTGCCCTTCATCAGGTCGCCGGTGGGCATATCCCAGCCTTCGCTCGTCGCCATGGGTTCGTCTCCGTATCTAGAACTTGAACCGCCTTTTGGACGCGTGGCGGGCGGGTGACAAGTCGCGGCGCCGCTGGCGTTCGGCGCGAGCCTGCTTAAGTTGAAAGACGATGAGCCTTGATCCGCACAGTTCAGACGCCGCGCAGCCTGGTCCGGTCTTCTTTGATCGTCAGGAACTGGGGCTGGTCCTGCGGGTCTATGGCCGGATGGTCGCCGCTGGCGAATGGCGCGACTACGCCATGATCGGCCACAAGGAGGTGGCCGAGTTCGCCGTCTTCCGCCGCTCGGGCGACGCGCCTCTGTATCGGATCGAAAAGCGCCCGGCCCTGCGTCTTAAACAGGGCCAGTGGGCCGTGATCGGCGAGGGCGGCCATGTGCTGAAGCGCGGCCGCGACCTGGCCCAGGTGCTGCGGGTGTTCGACAGCCGCAAGTTCAGCGTGGTGGAATGACCCGATCCGTCATCCCGGAAGCGGCGAAGCCGCTATCCGGGACCGCGAGAAGCGCTGACGGCGGCGTTTTGGGCGGTCCCGGCTCTCCGCCTTCGGCTTCGGCCGGGATGACGAGGTAATGAAAAAGGCCCCCGGCGTTTCCATCAGGGGCCTTTATTCTTTTTGGGCCTACCACCCTTCGGGCTACTTGAGGCCGTTCGCGCTCAAGTCGGCCGTGACCGTGTCACGGCCATAGCGCACTCAGATGCCTTCTATTCCCGGCTGCCGCCCATGAAGGCCAGCAGGAACTGGAACAGGTTCACGAAGTTGATGAACAGGCTCAGGGCGCCGAAGCCCGTGGCCACGCCCATGGCTTCCTGATTACCGCCGAGCGCGTAGTAGGTCATCTTCAGGCGCTGGGTGTCATAGGCGATCAGACCCGAGAAGATCAGGACGCCGAGGCCCGAGATGATCAGGTACATCGTGCCCGACTGCATGAAGATGTTGACGATCGAGGCGATGACCAGGCCGATCACGCCCATGATCAGGAAGCTGCCCATGGCGGTCAGGTCCTTCTTGGTGGTGTAGCCGACCAGGCTGAGACCCGCGAAGGCCGCCGCCGTGACGAAGAAGGTCGAGGCCAGCGAACCGCCGGTGTAGCGCAGGAACAGGACGCCCAGGCCCGCGCCGATGGTCGAAACCACGGCCCAGTAGAGCATGTTCACGCCCTTTGCCGTCGGGTTCTTCATGAAGAACATCGAACCGAACAGCATGACCAGGGGCGAGAACTGGATGATCATCCCCAGCAGGGTCAGGCCGATGCGGCCGTCGTCGGTGCGGGCGAACAGCAGCTGCTGCACGGCGGGCACGTTGCCGGTGATGTAGGCCAGGGCGCCGGCGACCACGAGGCCGAGGGCCAGCTTGTTGTAAACGCCCAGCATGAAGGCGCGCAGACCGGCGTCGACGGACATGTCCGCCGACTGCGGAAGCGGGCGCGCATAACCGTTGTTGAAGTCGCTCATCGCGAAAGAAGTCTCCCATTTGGACGGCAAGCGCCGACCTTGGCTGGAAATATCGTGACGGACGGGCCGCCTTGCAAGGAAAACCCGTCTTCCGAACTGACGTTCCGCCCGCTACCAAGGGTCGCATGTTGCGCCTGTTCACCGCCATTTCGATCCCGGAAGACATCGCCGAGACGCTTCAGCGCCGTCAATCCGGCCTTCCCGGCGCCCGCTGGCGGCCGCTGGACGCCCTGCACGTCACCCTGGCCTTCTATGGCGAGGCGTCGGAGCGCACGGCTGACGATCTGGCCTCGGAGTTGAGCCGCGCTGAGGGCGGCGGGGCGTTTGAACTGACGTTGAACGGCGTCGGGGCCTTCGGCGACGCCCACCGCACCCATACCCTGTGGGCCGGGCTGGAGCGGTCGGAGCCGCTGAGCGTCCTGGCCGGGCGTTGCCGCGCGGCGGGCGAGCGCGCGGGCGTGCCGCCGGAGAAGCGCGAATATCGGCCCCACGTGACCCTGGCCTATCTGAAGCCCCAGACGAACCCGGACCGCGTGGGGGCCTGGATCAGCGGCCACAACCTGCTGAAGTCGCCGCCGATCCGGGTGGATCGCTTCGGCCTCTATTCCAGCGTCCTGACCGGCGACGGCAGCGTCTATACTTTGGAACGGGAGTATCTGTTGTGATTGCGCGTCCGACCTCGCCTCTAGGGCCGACGCTGGAGACCGAGCGCCTTTTCCTGCGCCCGCCGACGCTGGAGGACTTCCCGCGCTGGGCCGACTTCATGAGCGACGCGGAGACGACCCGCTTCATCGGCGGGGTGCAGTCGAAGCACGAGGTCTGGCGCGCCATGGCTTCGGTCGCCGGCATGTGGGCTCTGCACGGCGAGGGCATGTTCTCGCTGATCGAGAAGACGACCGGCGACTGGATGGGCCGCATCGGGCCGCTCCACCCCTATGACTGGCCGGGCCGCGAGGTGGGCTGGAGCCTGCATCGCGACGCCACAGGCAAGGGCTATGCGGTCGAGGCTGCGGCGGCGACCATGGACTATGCCTTCGATGTGCTGGACTGGCCCGACGTGATCCACTGCATCGACCCGGAAAATCTGGCGTCGGAAAAGGTGGCCCGGCGTCTCGGCTCGACCAATCGCGGGCTGGGGGCCATGCCGCCGCCGTTCCAGCATCACCCCGTCAACCTGTGGGGCCAGACGCGCGAGGCATGGCGGACCAACCGCGCGCGTCTGTAGCCGATAGGTCATCCGAAGCCCGGCGTCGGGCGTATGGGTCTTGTCGGGACTTTCGGAGGACGCCGCATGAGACACCGCACCTTGAGCCCCCTGGCGCCGCTGGTCGTCGGCCTCAGTCTGTTCGCCGGCCCTGCCCTGGCCCAGGCCGAGGCGGTGGATCTGAACCGCTTCGACGGGCGCTGGTTCGAGATCGTGCGCAATCCCAATGATGTCCAGAAGGACTGCAGCCGCGCCCAGATCGACTTTACGCCTGAGGGGCAGACCGGACGCTACGCCCTGGCCGTGACCTGCACCCGGCGGCCGGGCGGACAGATCGAGACCCTGCGCGCCGCCGCCCGCGTCACCGACGCCTCGACCAACGCCAAGTTCCGTTTCACCTTGAGGGGGCTGCTCGGCTTTGGCGGTCTGGCGGGTCAGAACTATTGGGTCTGGGACCATGCGCCCGACTACAGCTGGGTCATCATGGGCCTGCCGAACAAGTCGAACTGGTGGATATGGCACCGCAGCCAGAGCCCGTCCGAGGCCACGCGGACGCGGCTGATCGCACGGGCGCGGGAACTGGGCTTCAGCGGCCAGCAGGTTCACACTGGGCGCTGACGGCGCCGCTTGCGATAAGAACATAGGCGGAACATAAAGTCGGTATGACCGCCTCCGCCCTGCATCTCGAACTGGTTTTCAGTCGTCCAGAAACGACCCTGTCGGTCACGCGCGGGGCGGCGCGGCTGATGCTGGACATGGGCTATGCGCCCCTGCTGGAGGTCTGTCTGCCCAACGGTCGGCGCGCCGATGTCATGGCCCTGGGGTCGAAGGGCGATATCGTCATCTGCGAGGTGAAGTCGGGGATCGACGACTATCGCGTCGATCGCAAATGGCAGGAGTATGGGCCTTTCTGCGACGCCTTCTACTTCGCCGTCGCGCCGGAGTTTCCGCAATCCGTCCTGCCCGAGGCGCCGGGCCTGATCGTCGCCGACGGCTTCGGCGGGGCGGTGGTCCGGGACGCACCCGCCACGCCCCTGGCCCCAGCGCGCAGGAAGGCGCTGACGCTGGCCTTCGCCCGGTTGGGGGCGCTCAGAACCATGCGGGACTGATTTTCCACCCTGTTCGCGGAGCGAATGGGGAGGTGGATCGGCGGCCCAGCCGACGAGACGGAGGGGGCGACACCCCGGCGACCGTCTGCGCGCCCCCTCCACTGCGTGGTCCCCCTTCCCACAGGGTGGGGAGGAAAGGCTTAGCGAGGCGCGCGCTTCGCCAGAATTCGCTGCAAGGTCCTGCGGTGCATGCCCAGGCGGCGGGCGGTTTCCGAAACATTGTGGTCGCACAGCTCATAGACGCGCTGGATATGCTCCCAGCGCACCCGGTCGGCGCTCATCGGGTTTTCCGGCGGTTCGGGGGCTTCGCCGACCGAGAGCAGGGCCTTGACCACGTCGTCGGCGTCGGCGGGCTTTTGCATGTAATCCACGGCGCCTGCCTTGACCGCCGCGACGGCGGTGGCGATGGCGCCGTATCCGGTCAGCATGACGATGCGGGCGTCCTCGCGGCGCTCGCGGATGGCCTCGACCACCTTCAGGCCGTTGCCGTCCTCCAGCCGCATGTCCAGCACGGCGAAGGCGGGGACCGAGACACGCAGGGCGTCGCCGGCCTCGGCCACCGAACCCGCCAGGGTCACCTCGAAGCCGCGGGCTTCCAGCGCCCGACCGAGGCGGGTGCGCAGCGCCGCGTCGTCGTCCAGCAGCAGCAGGGTCTTGTCGGCGAGGGTGGCGATACGGGCTTCGAGTTCGGACATTCGGTTCTCCTGACGCTCAGGTCGTGCGTCTGCGCCGCATGGTCAAGGTTTTAGCTCCTGACTGCGACATCAGGTTCCATCCGCCACGCGGGGCTCCAGCGCCGGATCGGCGACTTCCAGGGCCTGTCGCGGCCAGCGGATGGTGACGCGCGCGCCCTTGGGTTGGCCCTTTTCGCCGTCGCCGGCGCCGACCGAGACCTTGCCGCCGCTGCGCTCCAGCAGGGTGCGGGCGATGAAGAAGCCCAGGCCCATGCCGCCCTGGCTGGGGGCGATGGGGGCGGTGATCGGCGGCGGCGCGGCCTTGCGGCCCTTGCGCGGCGCGTTCGAGGCGGCGGCGATCTGGGCCGCCAGGGCCCGACGCGCCTTGGTCTGGGGGCGGCTGGTCACATAGGGTTCGCCCAGGCGCGGCAGGATTTCAGAGGCGAAGCCGGGTCCGTCGTCGACAATGTCGATCTCGATCCACCCGGCGTCGACGATGGCGGTGACACGCACCCGGCTGTGGGCGAAGTCAGCGGCGTTCTCGATCAGGGTCGACAGGCCGTGGATGACCTCGGGCAGACGGTGGACGCGCGGCACGGGCTGGCCGGGCGGGGCCTTGATCGCGGTCTGGAAGTCCAGATCAAAGCCACGGTGCGGCTCGACCACCTCTTCCAGCAGGGCCTTCAGGTCGATGTCGGCGTAGAGGGCGTCGCCCTCCTCGGGCTGGGCCGACAACTGTTTCAGGATGTCGCGGCAGCGTTCGGCCTGTTGCAGCATCAGGGCCGCGTCCTCGGCGACCGGGCTGTCCGGCGGCGAGGCGCGCAGCAGTTCCTTGGCCACCACCTGGATGGTCGCCAGCGGCGTGCCCAGCTCATGGGCGGCGGCGGCGGCCAGACCGCCCAGCGCTGCCAGCCTCTGTTCGCGTTGCAGCACGTCCTGGGTGGTGGCCAGGGCCAGCTCCAGCTTCTCGGCGTCGGCGGCCACCTTCCAGGCGTAGCCCGAGGTGAACAGGACGCCGGTGGCCAGGGCCAGGCCCATGCCGAAGCGATAGAGGGGCGGCAGGACCAGATGCTCATGCATCCGCCAGGGCAGAGGCAGGGACCAGGAGAAGAGCACCGCAAGGGCGATCAGGGCCATGACGCCCAGCACCAGGGCCTGACGCGAGGGCAGGGAGGCCGCCGCGATGGTCACGGGCGCGACCAGCAGCAGGCAGAAGGGATTGTCGAGGCCCCCGGTCAGGGCCAGCAGGGTGGCGAGTTGCAGGATGTCGAAGCCCAGCTGCGTCGCCGTCTGCAGACCGTTGGGCAGACTGCCGTCGACGCGGCGCGCCCGCGCCATGGTGGCCAGGTTCATCGCCACCCCGGCCCCGATGGTCAGCAGGCACTCCCACAGCGGCAGGGGGAAGTGCAGGGCGAAATAGGCGGTCAGGATGGCGCAGGTCTGACCGACCACGGCCAGCCAGCGCAGCACGATCAGGGTGCGAAGCGAAAGGCCGCGCCCGCGCCGGGGCCGCTCGCGCAGGGCCTCCATGGCGCCGGGATGGCCCGCGACCTTTACGGCCTGCGACAGGGAGGGGGCTTCTGTGCTGCTCACGCCTCTTCTATAGACCGCGACGCTGGCGGCTGCACACCCGTCGCCAGACCTTGAGGAGAAGTCGATGCCGCGTCGTCCCGTCGTTCTGTTCGCCGCCGCCTGTGCGGTCATCGCCCTGGCCCTGGGCCTGATCACCATGGTCGTGGTCAAGGGACGCGAGCAGTCCGCTCAGATTGCAGCTGAGACCGGCACCGGCCAGCCGACCGTCGGCGGTCCCTTCACCCTGACCAATCAGGACGGACAGGTGGTCGATCAGTCGATCCTGAAGGACAAGTGGACCCTGGTCTTCTTCGGCTTCACCTACTGCCCCGACTACTGCCCGACGACGCTCGGCGTTCTGAATGCGGTGCAGCAGCGGATGGGGGACAAGGCCAAGGACCTTCAGATCGTCTTCGTCAGCATCGATCCCGAGCGCGACACGCCCAAGTTGCTGAAGGATTATCTGTCGTCGGACGGCTTCCCGGACGGCGTCATCGGCCTGACCGGCACGCAGGAGCAGACGGCTGAGGTCGCCAAGGCCTACCGCGCCTTCTACCAGAAGGTCGGCGAGGGCGAGGGCTACACGATGAACCACAGCCTGACCGTCTATCTGATGGGGCCTGACGGCCAGTTCCGCAGCGCCGTGGCCCATGACCTGGGGCCGGACAAGACCGCCAAGCTGATCGAGCGGGCCATGGAGCGCGGCTGATCACCTTTCCCTGATCGGGCGCGGCCTTGGTCCACTTTGCGCCGAGATGCGTTATATGCTGCACTGCCACATCGGCGGGGGCCGCATTCGGGGTTTCATGCTCTACGCATTTCACGAGCTCGCCTATCATTCGGCGACGCCGTTTCGGATCGGGGCCCAGATGGCCCGGTCGTTCTGGACGTCGCCTTTCAATCCGGCCTCGGACACGGCCATCGGTCGCACGGCCTACGCCTCGGCCGAGGTGTTCGAGAGCCTGACGCGCCGCTACGGCAAGCCCGGCTGGGGCTTGGAGACCATCGACATCGACGGCCATGTCGTGCGCACGACGGAGCAGGTCGTCTGGTCATCCCCCTGGTGTCGGCTGGTCCGGTTCAAGCGCGACGCAGGCGATCTGAAGAAGGCGGGCAAGGCGCTTGAGGCGCCCGCCGTCCTGATCGTCGCTCCCCTGTCGGGTCACTACGCCACCCTGCTGCGCGGCACAGTCGAGGGCTTCCTCCAGGACCACGACGTCTATGTCGCCGACTGGGAGAACGCCCGTCAGGTGCCGGTGCTGGAAGGCCGCTTCGACTTCTACGACTACATCGATCACGTCCGGGCCATGCTGACGGCCATCGGCCCGCGCGCCCACGTCGTCGGCGTCTGCCAGCCGGGACCGCCGGTGCTCGCGGCCTGCGCCGTCATGGCGGCAGAGAACGACCCGAACCGGCCCGCCTCCATGACCTTCATGGGCTCGCCCATCGACGCCCGCCTGTCGCCGACGGTGACGAACCAGCTGGCCGAGGCCAAGCCCTTCGCCTGGTTCAAGTCGAACATGATCCACACCGTGCCCTGGCCCTATCCGGGCTTTGGCCGGCGGGTCTATCCGGGCTTCGTCCAGCTCTACAGCTTCATGTCGATGAACGAGGACAAGCACGTCGACGCCCATCGCCGCTATTTCGAGGACCTGGTCAGCGGCGACGGCGACGGAGTGGACAAGCACGAGCAGTTCTATGACGAGTATCTGTCGGTGCTGGACCTGACCGAGGAATTCTATCTCCAGACCATCGACATCGTCTTCCAGCAGCATCTGCTGGCGCGCGGCCTGCTGGAGCACAGGGGCAAGCGTGTGGATCTGTCGGCCATCACCGACATCGGCCTGGCCACGGTCGAGGGCGAAAAGGATGACATTTCCGGCGTGGGTCAGACCCAGGCCGCGCATGGCCTGACGCCCAACATCCCCGATGAGCGCCGCCTGCTCTACGTCCAGCCGGGCGTGGGCCACTACGGGGTCTTCAACGGCCGCCGCTTCCGCGACGAGATCTATCCGCGCGTGCGCGACTTCATCGCCCAGAACGAGTCCTTGTGTGCAGTACCGGAACGGTCAGCGGCTGCCGCTTGAGGGCGGGGGCGCCCTTCGCCTCTCGGTGAACCCGCGCGCCCGAAGGCTATCGATCCGCATTGACGCGCGCGCCGGCGAAGCCGTGGCCGTGGCGCCGTCCGAGCGGCGCTTGAGCGAGGTCGTGGCCTTCGCCCGCACCAAGTCGGAATGGATCGCTGACCGGCTGGCCGCAAGGGTCGCGGGTTCGCCGCTGGAGCCCGGCGCGACGGTTTCCTGGCTGGGACGCAGCGTGCGGCTGGAGGCCGTCGGCGGGGCCGGTGCGGCGCGTCTGGTCGAGACGCCGGACGGGCCGGTGATCCGCTCGGGCGGCGAGGGCGAGGCCTTCTCGCGTCGGGTCGAGAACTGGTTCAAGCGGGCGGCGCGCACCTTTCTGGTCGAGCGCACCGAGGTTCATCTGAGGACGCTAGGCCAAAGGCCGGTCAAGGTGTCGATCGTCGACACCCGCTCGCGCTGGGGTTCGTGCAGCCCGCATAACCGCTCGATCCGCTACAGCTGGCGCGTGATCATGGCCCCGTCCGAGGTGGCTGACTACCTGGCCGCGCACGAGGTCGCCCATCTGGTCCACGCCGACCACAGCCCGGCCTACTGGGCGGTGGTGCACCGACTGGTCGGGGATCATCGCCCGTTCCGCCAGTGGCTGCGCGACCACGGCGCGGCGCTGCACGCCGTGGGGCGCTGAGGCTCTCAACTCTTTCGTCATCCTCCGGCAAGCGGCGCCCGAAGGGCGAAAAACCAAGCGCGTCGCTGAGAGTTCGCCTTCGGCGCTGTTGGGTTCCCCGATCTCCGCTTCGCTTCGTCGGAGAATGACAAAAACAACAGCTGGTTGCTCCTCCGCTTAGAAGAACACCGCCTCGGGCTTCTTGTCGCTGCGCGGGGCTTCTTTGGTGGATGGTTGGGGCGAGGTCGGGCGGATGATCGGCTGATCATTGGGCAGGGGCGCGGGCGTCGGCAGCGGCTGGCCGTCGACGATGGCCGGGCCAGGCTCGCCCTCCAGCGGCTGGGCATAGGGGTCCTCGACCTGACCCATCATGTCGCCGACCGGATCGGGGGCGACCCAGCCCTCGGGCAGGGGCGGGCCGTTAGGGATGGGCTGGACCGCCAGCTTGGGCAGGGCGGCCTCCATGAAGCCGCGCCAGATGGCGGCGGGCGAGGAGCCGCCGGTGACGCCGCGCATGGCCTTGTTGTCGTCCTTGCCGACCCAGACGGCGGCGACGAAACCGCCGGTGTAGCCGACGAACCAGGCGTCCTTGTAGTCCGAGGTGGTGCCGGTCTTGCCGGCGATGTCGCGCCCGCTGATGGCGGCGGAACGGCCGCTGCCCGAGGTGATCACGCCGCGCAGCATCTGGTTCATGTAGTAGAGCGACGGGTTGTTGATCGCCTGACCGTTCTCGCCCGTGCCGTGCTGATAGATGACGCGGCCCGAGGGGGTGCGGATGCGGCTGATGCCATAGGCCTCGACCCGCTTGCCGCCGTTGGCGAAGGCGTCATAGGCCTGGGCCATCTCCAGCGGGCTGACCTCGACGGCGCCCAAGGCCATGGAGGGCTGCAGACCGATCTCGCTGGTGATGCCCAGACGCCGCGCGGCGCGGGCCACGGAATCGCGGCCGACCTGATCGGCGACATAGGCGGCCACCGTATTGGTCGACTGGGCCACGGCCTGAGCCAAGGTCATCTGGCCCGAGAAATTGCCGGAATAGTTGCGCGGCGACCAGCCGCCGATGGTCACGGGCTGGTCCACGACGGGGGTGGTCGGGGTGTAGCCGGCCTCGACCGCCGCCAGATAGACGAAGGGCTTCCACGCCGAGCCGGCCTGACGGCGGGCGTCGACGGCGCGGTTGAACTGGCTGTCGGCATAGGAGCCGCCGCCGATCATGGCGCGGACCCGACCCTCGCCGTCCAGGGCGACCAGGGCCGCCTGTTCGACCCCACGGCCCTTGTCGCGATCCAGGATGCGGCGCACGGCGCGCTCGGCGTCGGTCTGCAGCGTCAGGTCGAGGGTGGTCTCGACCACCATGTCCTCGGTCGGTTCGCCGACCAGGCCGCGGATCTGCTTGTCCAGCCAGTCGATGAAGTACTGGGCGTGCTGGCTGGCCAGGGTGCGCGAGACGCGGACCGGCTCGGCCACGGCGGCGTCGCGCTGGGCCGGGGTGATGACGCCGGCCTCGACCATTTCATTGAGGACGACGGTGGCGCGGGTGGCGGCGCGCTCGCTCTCGGACACGGGAGAATAGCGCGACGGGGCCTTGAGCAGGCCGGCCAGCAGGGCGGATTCGCCCACCGTCAGCTTGTCCGCGCTCTTGTCGAAATAGCGCTGCGAGGCCGCCTCGATGCCATAGGCGCCGGCGCCGAAATAGACCCGGTTCAGATAGAGGGCGAGGATCTCTTTCTTGGTGAATTTCAGTTCCAGCCAGACGGCCAGCATCAGCTCCTGAACCTTGCGCTTCAGGTTCTGGTCGGGCGTCAGGAACAGGTTCTTGGCCAGCTGCTGGGTGATGGTCGAACCGCCCTGGACCACGCGTCCGGCCTTGAGGTTCAGGGCCATGGCCCGGCTCATGCCGATGGGGTCGAAACCGGGGTGGTGATAGAAGCGCCGGTCCTCGATGGCGATGAAGGCGGCGGGGACATAGTCGGGCAGGGCGTCCAGATCGACCGGCGGCGCCATCTGGGTGCCGCGCACCGCGATCAGGGCGCCCGAGCGGTCCAGATAGGTGATTGAGGGCTGACGCTCGACGTCATAGAGGGTCGAGGTGTCCGGCAGGTCGCGCGCGAAGACGGCGAAGAAGACGACGGCGAAGATCAGGCCCCAGACGGCCAGCACCGCGCCCCAGTAGAGGAGGTTGCCGAGGAAGGAGCGACGCGGCTTCTTGCCGCCGCCCTGCTCATTGCGGTCCGGTCCGCCGTCTTTACGCGCCATGAAAGTCCCTTTTGCAGCGGCGTGACCCTAGAGCGAAATCCGTCGGGACGCGACAGCGTCCAAACTCAGATATTCGCGCCAGCAAGATGCCGGGTCACGCCGCCGCAGAAAACGCCGTCGTTTCTAATCACAGGAGCGTGAGGACCTATTTCGCCGAAAGAAAGGCGTCGAGATCACCGTAAAACGCCTGGGGTTGGTCCAGCATGATGAAGTGGGCGCTGTCGTCGATGCGCTTCAGTTTCGCCCCCGGCAGGGTCGCGAACGACATCTGATAGATGGCGTCGGTGATGGGGTCGGTCATGCGCGGATCGTTGAACTTCACATAGAGGACTTCGACCGGGGCGGTGATCTTGGACAGTTCGGGGCGCAGGTCTGTAACGATCAGTTCGCGGAAGGCGGAGGCCGATACTTGCTGGTCGCTGGTTTCAGTGTCCTGCAACGGGCCGGAGCGGGCGGCCTCGGTCTTGATCATGCCGGTGACGGCGGCCTTGGCCTGGGTCAGGTACTGGTCGCGGGGCGCGGTCGACTGGGCGGTGAAGACCTGATCGGCGACAGGGACGACGCTTTCCGCCGTGGTTCCGGGCGGGCCGAACATGGCGCCCATGAAGGGGATCATGTCCACGACCATCAGCCGGCCGACCAGATCGGGATGCCGCGCGGCCAGCATCATGCCCATGGTCCCGCCCATCGAGTGGCCGACGACGGCGGGCTTGTTCAGGCCGTTTTCGCGGATATAGCGGGCGATTTCTTCGGCCACCGGGGCGGCGACGGGGCCGGTGGCATTGGCCTTGGCGGGGGCGCCGGCGAAGCCCTGAACATGGATGCGGTGAACCCGCCAGCCCACGCCGTCCTGCGCGATCAGGTGATCCACGGTGCCCTGCCAGATCTCGGGCGAGGAACTGAGGCCGGGAATGAGGATGATGTCGCGACCATCCGTGTCGCCGTCGACCGCGACATGGATGCGGTCGGACGCGAAGGCGGCGTGGGCATGGCCCTCGGCGTGGTTGACGTGGCCGTCCTGAGCCAGAGCGGGTCCGCCCAGCAAGACGGCGGCGGACAAGGCGATGCAGGCGGTTCGGATCATGGCGTCTCTTCCGGAGATTTTGACCCAGATTAATTCATCGAGCGAGGAAGGGAATGGGCTTTGGACGGGCGGCGGTCCCTGCTGCTAGATAGCGGCCATGACCGCTGACGCTGCTTCCTCCTCCGCGACCACTCCCGAGGCCAAGGCGCCGCCGACCGCCTTCGGCAAGGGCTTCGTGCGCGACGCCTGGTATTTCGTCGCCCTGGCGCGCGACGTGCCGGTCGCCAACCTGAAGCGCTATGAGGTGATGGACGAGCCGGTCCTGATCGGCCGGACGCGCGCGGGGGACGTCTACGCCATGCGCGACATCTGCCCCCATCGCGCCGCGCCCCTGTCGGCCGGGCGTCTGGTCGAGAAGCCGGGCGAGGGCGAGACGATCGAGTGCCCCTATCACGGCTGGCGCTTCCGTCCCGACGGCGTCTGCGCCGCCATCCCGTCCCTGGTCGAGGATCAGGCCTTTGAGGCCAACCGCATCCGCGTGCGGTCCTATCCGGTGCGCGAGAGTCAGGGTCTGGTCTTTGTCTGGATGGCCGCGGACGCCCGCGCCCCGTCCGAGCCCGACCACGAGCCGCCGCTCTTCCCCGGGGCCGAGGGCGAGGTGAAGCTGGTCGAGGCCATGGATTTCGACAGCCATATCGATCACGCCGTCATCGGCCTGATGGACCCGGCGCACGGCCCCTTCGTCCATCAGCAGTGGTGGTGGCGCTCCGAACACTCGATGCACGAAAAGGCCAAGACCTTTGCGCCGCGCGACTATGGCTGGGCCATGGTGCGCCACGCCCCGTCGTCGAACAGCCGCCTCTACAAGATCCTGGGCGGGGCGCCGGCGACCGAGATCACCTTCCGCCTGCCCGGCTATCGCTGGGAGCATATCCAGGTGGGCGCCAAGCAGGTGCTGGCCCTGACCTGCCTGACGCCGGTGACGGAAACGAAGACGCGCATCACCCAGATCTTCTGGTCCGACCACTGGGTGTTCAACGTCGCCAAGCCCTTCCTGCGGATGGGCGTCGTCGCCTTCCTGAAGCAGGACGGCGGCATGGTGAACCTGCAGAACGAGGGGCTAAAGTACGACCCGGCCCTGATCTGGATCGACGACGCCGACAAACAGGCCAAGTGGTACCAGCAGCTCAAGCGCGAATGGATCAAGAGCCGCGCCGAAGGCCGCAGCTTCATCAATCCCATCAAGGAAGTGGTCTTGAGGTGGAAGAGCTGATTGGAGGGCTGCCACGGTCGGCCCGCTCCAAGCTTGAAGCCAAGAAAAAGGCCTCTCCCGCGCTGGGAGAGGCCTTTTTTGTTCGGCGGTCAGGGGCGCGCATCGGCCCCCGTCGACTACTGCCGCGCCAGCTGGCTGGACAGGATCAGGTCCAACTGCTTGCGGATGTGCGGCGTCAGTTCCTCAATGCCCCAGTTGTCGTAGGCGGCGTAGCGGAAGTTGGCGATGAAGGTGTCCCAGATCATCCGGCCCAGCACCAGTTGGTCCAGGTCCTGACGCAGTTCGCCTTCGCGGATGCCGGCTTGCAGCACGGCGATGACGGCTTCGATGATCGGCTTGACGAAGGTGCGCGAACGCTCGTCGGCGGCTTCCGGCTGGAACCAGGAGCGAGCGATCATGGCCTGCATCAGCGGCAGGTGCTCCAGCGAGCGGTGGTAGCCGGCGGTCAGGCCCTCGGCCAGGCGCTCGGCGACGCGGCCTTCATGTCCGGCGGCGGTCTGGATGTCCTGCAGGAGGCCGGCCATTTCTTCGGCGAAGACGCACTCGAACAGTTCGGCCTTGTCCTGGAAGTTGGCGAAGACCGCGCCGGTCGACATTCCGGCGCCTTTTGCGATGTCTCGGATGGTGGCGGCGTCGTATCCGCGCTCGGCGAACAGGGCGCGCGCGGCGTCCAGCACCTTCTGGCGCGTGCGGATCTTGGCGGCCTGACGACGGTTCAGGCGGGGTTGGCCCTCGGTGTCGGCGACTTCGGGGGCGGACGAAATGGTCTCACGCATCAGGAAAATACTCTGGCTCGGGAAGGGCTTACGCCCGCCGGTCGTGAAGGACGCCAGCCGCAGCGAACCTGATCCGGCGCCGCCTCGGCGTGGACCACGATAAGACGACAACGAGCGTCCCGTGGGGGGAGGTGAACTTTCATCACCGAACATTGACCAAAATGGGTCGCGAACCGATCTCAAATCTTGCTTAAGCTTGGCCGTAAGGTCAATCCGCATAAGGGTTTTTACGTAGTTTACGTACTGGTGTTCGGTGGCGGCGGCGACGAACGGACGCTGCGGAACGCCCGCGCGGGGCGGACGCCGCGACCATCCGGCGCCGCCGCCTGAAAGGCCTTGCGGAAGCCGTCGCGACGCTCGTGGATCGAGGCCAGCACAAGCCCCATGGGTACGCCGAGATCGACCAGGGTGTTTTCGGCCAGCTGAAGGCTGGCCTCGGTGGTCTCTGGCACGGCGTCGGTGACGCCCAAGGCGTAGAGGCGCGCGGCGTGATGATCGTCGCGAGCGCGGGCGATCAGGATCAGGTCGGGCCGCAGGGCGCGGGCGGTCTTCACCACCTCATCGACTTTGGTCGGGCTATCCATGGTGACGATCAGGGCGCGGGCCGATTCCAGGCCGCAGGCGCTCAGCATGTCGGGCCGCGCGGCGTCGCCGTAATAGACCTCATGGCCTTCGGCGCGACCGGACCGGACCGAGGCGGGATCGGCGTCCAGGGCGACGAACTTCTGATCATGTTCGACCAGCAGTTCGCCGATCAGCCGCCCGACCCGTCCGAAGCCGACGATCAGCACGGCGCCGTCGGGGGTGGGGACGTCGGCGCTGGGGCTCAGGCCTTGGGTCTCGACGTCGGCGGGGGGCGCGGCCTGTCGGGTCAAGGCGCGCGCCAGGACCGCCAGCAGGGGCACTGTGAACATGCTGAGGGTCGCGGCCAGCATGGCCTTGCGCGTCAGTTCCGGCGAGGCCAGGCCCTCGACCAGGCCGGTGGACAGGATGACGAAGGCGAACTCGCCCGCCGGGCCCAGCACCAGGGCGGTCTCGATGGCCGATCGCGCGGCCAGACCCCAGGCGCGGGCCAGGATGAAGATGATCAGGGCCTTCAACACGATCAGCCCGCCCGCCAGCCCGAGGACCGTGGTCGGGTCGGCCGCGACGGCGTCGAGGTCCAGACCGATGCCGACGCCGATGAAGAAGACGCCCAGCAGCAGGCCCTTGAACGGGTCGATGGCCACCTCGACCTCGCGCCGGAACTCGGTTTCGGCCAGGAGCACCCCGGCGACCAAGGCGCCCAGGCTCATCGACAGGCCGACCGCCTGAGCCGTCAGGCCGGAGACGACGACGACCAGCAGGCTGGCGGCGACGAACAGTTCGCGCCCCTCGCCGCGATGCTGGGCCCGGGCGACCGACCGGAACATGGGGCGCAAGACCAGCCGTCCCAGCAGCACCATCAGGAACAGGCCGCCGGCCGCCGGCAGCAGGGTGAAGAGCGCGCGCCCCAGCTCGGCGGGCTCGACGGAAGCCCCGCTCTGAGCCAGGGCGGCTAGGACGGTGACGGTGATCAGGATGGGGGCGACGGCCACATCCTGCGCCAGCAGAACGGCGAAGGTGGCGCGCCCGGTCTCGCTGTTGATCCGGCCTTGGGCCGCCAGCACCGGCATGACCACGGCGGTCGAGGACAGGGCCAGGCCCATGCCCAGCACCGCCGCGCCCGCCAGAGACTGGCCCAGGGCCATGAAGACGACGGCGATGGCGAGGGTGCAGACGGCGACCTGAAGCATGCCCAGGCCGAAGACCAGCCGCCGCATGGCCCTCAGACGTTCCCACGACAGCTCCAGCCCGATCATGAACAGCAGGAAGGCGACGCCCAGTTCCGACAGCTGGCGGATCTGGGCCTGGTCGCCGATGGTCAGCCAGCTGAGCCAGCCGTGGCTCTGGGCGAACCGGCCCAGGCCGTCGGGCCCCAGCAGGACGCCGGCCGCCAGAAAGCCCAGCACGGGGCTGATCTTGAGGCGGTTGAACAGGGGGACGACGACCCCCGCAGCGGCCAGGAAGACCACCAGATCCCGATACTCGCCGCCGTGCGTTTCGCCCATCGATCCTCCGTAGCGCCGCACTGTGACCCAGACGATCACGTTCTGGCGAGAGCGCTCGCGTCTTTCATGAACTTTTTTTAAGACGCGACGGCGCTCACGGCGGGGCTAGGGTCCGCGCCGAACCTGAGCACGGGTTAGTCGAGGGAATTGCTTATGAAGAAACTGCTGATCGGGGCCGCTGTCGGCGCCCTGCTCCTGCCGGCCGGCATGGCGGCGGCGCAAGACGGTCACGACCACGCCTGCGTGGACGAGAGCTGCACGGTCGTGGAGCTGTTCCACGGCGCCTCGGCGCCCGAAGGCGGGGCCGCGCCGGCCGGCTGGGTCGGCACGGACGCGCCCAAGTATGGCGACTGGGGCTTCGACCTGTCGGGTCGCGACACCTCGGTGTCGCCGGGCGACAGCTTCTTCCGCTACGCCAACGGGGCGGCCTTGGACAAGCTGGAGATCCCGTCGGACCGCACCTCCTACGGCTCCTTCCCGTTGCTGCGCGAACTGTCGGATAACCGCATGAAGGCCCTGATCCAGGACCTGGTCGCCCGCAAGGACCTGACGCCCGGTTCGGATGAGGCCAAGATCGCCGACGCCTATCGCAGCTACATCGACGAGGCGCGCATCGAGCAACTCGACGCCCAGCCGCTGCAGCCCTATCTCGCCGCCATCCGCGCCGCTGATACGCACGAAAAGATCGCCGCCTACATGGGGCAGACCCAGGGCCGCGTCGGCTCGTCCTTCTTCGGCACCGGCATCACCATCGATCAGAAGCAGCCGACTCGTTACGTCGTCTCGGCGGGTCAGTCGGGCATCGGCCTGCCCAACCGCGACTACTATCTGGACGCCCGCTTTGCGGACAAGAAGGAGAAGTACCAGGCCTATATCGAGCGGATGCTGACCAATATCGGCTGGGCTGATCCCGCCGGTCACGCCGCCGCTATCGTGGCGCTGGAAACCAAGATCGCCGAGGCCCACTGGACCCCGATCGAGAACCGCAACCGCGACAAGACCTACAACGAATACACCATCCAGACCCTGGCCGCCGAAGCTCCTGGTTTCGACTGGAACGGCTACTTCAACGCTGCGGGCCTAGGCTCGATCGATCGCCTGATCGTGCGCCAGAACACCGCCATGCCCAAGATCGCCGCCATCTTCGCCGAGGCGCCGATCGACACCCTGCAGGCCTGGCAGGCCTTCCACACGACCGATGACGCCGCCTCGACCCTGTCGAAGCGCTTCTCGGACGCCCAGTGGGAGTTCCGTTCGCGCGACCTGTCGGGCCAGCCCGAGCAGCGCAGCCGCGAAAAGCGCGCCATCAGCTTTGCTGAAGGTTCGCTGGGCGAAGCTGCTGGCCGTCTCTATGTCGCCGAATACTTCCCGGCCGAGTCCAAGGCCAAGATGGAAGAGCTGGTCGCCAACCTGCGCACCGCCCTGTCGCACCGCATCGACAACCTGACCTGGATGGGGACGGAAACGAAGGCGGCGGCCCAGGAGAAGCTGCGCAAGTTTACGGTCAAGATCGGCTACCCGGAGACGTGGCGCGACTATTCCGCCCTGGAGGTCCGCGCCGACGACCTGTTCGGCAATACCCAGCGTCTGGGCCAGTTCCAGTGGAACTATCAGCTGAACCGCCTGAACCAGCCGGTCGACAAGGCCGAGTGGGGCATGACCCCGCAGACGGTCAACGCCTACTACAACTCCGCCAATAACGAGATCGTCTTCCCGGCGGCCATCCTGCAGCCGCCCTTCTTCGATCCGAACGCGGACCCGGCGGTCAACTACGGCGGCATCGGCGGCGTCATCGGCCACGAGATCGGCCACGGCTTCGACGACCAGGGCTCCAAGTCCGACGGCGACGGCGTGCTGCGCAACTGGTGGACCGATGAGGACAAGGCCAATTTCCAGGCCCTGACCACGCGACTGGGCGCCCAGTACGACGCCTATGAGCCGCTGCCGGGCTTCCATGTTCAGGGCGGCCTGACCATGGGCGAGAACATCGGCGACGCCGCCGGCACGGCGGTCGGTCTTGAGGCCTATCACCTGTCGCTGGCCGGCAAGCCCGCGCCGGTGATCGACGGCGTGACCGGCGACCAGCGCTTCTTCTACGGCTGGGCCCAGGTCTGGCAGTCGAAGTACCGTGAGGACGCGCTGAAGAATCAGATCGCCACCGATCCGCACAGCCCGGCCGAGTTCCGCGTCATCGGCCCGGTGCGCAACGTGGACGCCTGGTACGAGGCTTTCGGCGTCAAGCCGGGCGACAAGTACTACCTCGCGCCCGAAGACCGCGTCCGCATCTGGTAGAGGCGACGCCTGACGAATGAAGAGGGCCGGGGCGGCGACGCTCCGGCCCTTTTTCATGGCTGAGGCGCGGCTTGCTCTATCGAACAGGCTTCGAGAATGGTTCTGTGAAAGTCAGGCGCACGGGCCGATATTCCGAGCTTCAGGCATGAAAAAGCCCGCTGCGGGGGATACATCGCAGCGGGCTTTATCGCTCTCTAAGGAGCGGACGTTTCCTCCCCGAAACGCCTTCAAGTTGTCGCTGCGTTTGACCGCTGCGCCTCTTGAGTGAGACCAAATGACGCGAACTCAGGGTTCAAGTCAATCAATGCAAACGTCAAAAAGCAGCCATTTGTGACTAAACATCGATAACCCATGTTGAGAGCGCGGGTTTAATCGAAGCTTATTCGATAATGGCGCGAACCGTTGTGACCAGTTCGCTGCGGGCCACTTTCTGCTGGCCTGGGCGTTCGGCCTTCCAGGCTTCGTTGTCGGCGATGGCGGCGGCGCGGGCGCGCCCGGCGTCCAGATCCTTGATGGTCACTTCGCCCGCAGCCAGTTCGTCGCCGCCCAGGATGACCACGGCGGGCGAGCCGCGACGGTCGGCGTACTTCATCTGCGCCTTCATGCCGGCGCGACCCAGATAGAGCTCGGCGGCGATCCCGGCGGCGCGCAGTTCCGACACCGCGTCGAGATAGTGCTGCATGTCGTCCTCGGAGAAGACGATGACCACGACGGGGCCGCGCGTGGCGTCGTCGGCGCCGCGACCGGCGGCGCGCAGGGCCGAGGCCAGACGCGAGACGCCGAAGGAGAAGCCGGTGGCGGGTACGGACTGGCCGGTGAAGCGGGCTACCAGGTCGTCATAGCGACCGCCGCCGCCGATGGAGCCGAAGCGTACGGCCCTGCCCTTGTCGTCCTTGGTGTCCAGCAGCAGCTCGGCCTCGAACACGGCGCCGGTGTAGTATTCCAGCCCGCGCACGATGGTCGGGTCGAACTTCACCTCGGCCTCGCCGACGCGCATGGCGGTCAGAGCGCGGTCGATGGCGGACAGCTCGGCCAGGGCGGCCTCGCCCGCCGCGCCCAAGGCGGCTCCCGCATTCGCCACGGCGTCCAGAACGCCCGCGCGGCTCAGGCCGGGCGTCTCGGCCGAGACGAGGAAGGCCTCGACCGCGCCGATGACGGCGGCGGGCAGGCGGGCGCCCTTGGTGTAGTCGCCGGACTCGTCCAGGCGGCCTTCGCCCAGCAGGGCGCGCACGCCCTCCAGGCCCAGGCGATCGTACTTGTCGACGGCGCGAAGCGCAGTCAGGCGCTGCACCGCGTCGGTCACGCCGCCGGCGTCGAACAGGCCGTCGAACAGCTTGCGGTTGGAGACGCGGATCACCGACTGGCCGTCGCCTAGACCGGCGGCGCGCAGGCCCTCGCAGCCCATGGCGATGATCTCTGCGTCGGCTTCAGGACGGTCTGAACCGACGGTGTCGGCGTCGCACTGCCAGAACTCGCGGAAGCGGCCGGGGCCGGGCTTCTCGTTGCGCCAGACCGGACCATAGGCATAGCGGCGGAACGGCTTGGGCAGGGTTTCCCAGTTCTGGGCCGCGAAGCGGGCCAGGGGGGCGGTATGGTCATAGCGCAGGGCCATCCACTCGCCCGGCTCGTCCGACCCGGCGTCGTCCTGAAGCGCGAAGACGCCCTCGTTGGGACGGTCGGCGTCCGGCAGGAACTTGCCCAGGGCGTCGGCGTATTCAAACGCCGGGGTCTCCAGCGGCTCGAAGCCCCAGCGCTCGTAGACCTCGGATACGCGCGCGACGATGCGGCGTTCGGCGGTCAGGTCGCGGCCGCGGCGGTCGGCGAACCCCCGGGGGGCGCGGGCTTCGGGGCGGATGGGGGCTTCGTCGGTCATGCCGCGCGATTAAGCCATCGGCGGACCGGCTGCAACTTCCCGACCCGTGGCTTCAGGTCTCGCGGCGCAAGGGCAGGTCGTGACCATAGCTGAGGCGGCGCCACAGCCACTCCAGCGGCCCCATGCGGAACCGGCTCAGCCACAGTGGCGACCAGATCAGTTGCAGGGCCCAAACGGCGACGACGATGCCCAACTGGCCCGGATAATCGATCTGTCCCATCAGGCGCAGCCCCCACGGCATGTAGAAGAGGGTGCTCATGATCATGGTCTGGCTCAGGTAGTTGGTGAAGGCCATCCGCCCGACCGGCGCGAAGATGCGCCGCACCCAGCCGACGCCTCGCGAGGTCAGCAGGATCAGGCCGCTGGCGTAGGCCAGGGTGATGAATATCGGATAGGAGGCGACGACATTGGCCCAGCCCTGCGTGGCTTCAACGCCGGGGCCTGCCGTGATCTCGCGCCACTCCAGCACGCCCAGCAGCGCCAGCACCGCAGCGCCGACGGCGATGAGGATGAGATAGACGCGGGTCGGCATGCGGCCGTGGAAGAAGCCGGCCTTGAAGAGGCCCATGCCCAGCATCATCAGCGGGATGGTGGCCAAGACATAGACGAACAGGCTGGCGCTTTGCAGGATGCCCCAGGCCTTCAGGTTCTCGATCAGGCCTGCCGGCCAGCCGCTGCGATAGGCGGCGATGCTGGCGGCGACGGCGCCGTCCGCGAGGCGCATGGACTCGTCGCCGAGGGCCTCGGTCAGACCGGAGGGACCATTGACCGCCATCCACTGAGTACCGGCTTGAAGCGTGGCCAGCGCCAGGGTGGCGCCGATCCCGAACAGGATCAGGGGGCGCGCCGGCATGGAGCGCATCAGCATCACGAATAGCCCGGACCATGCATAGAGCAGCAGGACGTCGCCGTACCAGAAGGCCAGGCCGTGGATCAGGCCGAACAGGCCCAGCCATATCAGGCGTCGGCGCAGCACCCGCCCGCCCGACTCGTCCCTGCGCTCGCCGCCGACCAGAAAGATCGACACGCCGAACAGCATGGAGAACAGGGTGATGAACTTCTGATGGAAGAAGACCTCGACCAGCCAATGGGCCGCAGCCGACGCGCCGACCAGGGGGAAGGGCGACTGCTCGGGCGACATCGCCGCCGACATGGGCAGGGCGAAGGCGGCGGCGTTGACGGCCAGGATGCCGAGCACGGCGACGCCGCGCAGCACGTCCAGCGTATGAATGCGCGCGCCCGTCTCTACGGGTTGCAGGATGGTCTGGTCGGCCATGGCGTCTTCGCTCCCCGTATCAAGGCGAGGCTTACGCGGGCCCGCCCGCCCTCGGCACCTTAAATCCGCGTAATGTCAGCCGGCGCCGTTCTGCATCAGACCCATGCGGTCCTTGACCACCGGCGCGGGGGCGAAGGCGATGAAGGCCACGCACAGCCCGGCCCACAGGGCGTAGCTGACGCCCACCAGCACCGCCAGCGGCAGGCCGGCGACGCCGAAGATCAGCAAGGTGGTCTCCAGCGCGCCCAGTCCCTGCATCAGGCTCTGCGAGGCGATCACCGACAACAGGGACATGACCACGGCGATCAGGATCTGCACAGCGGCGGCCAGCAGTCCGCCGAAGACCATGAAGCGGCAGACAACGCCCAGCCGCGTCGAGGGGCGCCCGACCTGCGCATGGGTCTGGCGCAGCATCCACAGGCCGACGGGCGCGGCGATCAGGCCCAGCACCAGCAGCACCAGCCGCCAGTCGGTATCGACGCCCGAGGCCCAGTTCTCGGGCGGCCAGATGGCCAGGGTGATGATCAGCGGCGGCCAGGCGGCGGCGGCCAGAGACGCCAGTACGGTCCGCTGCGTCGAACGCTGCGGCGCGACGCGCTTGAGGCCCGGCAGGTCCTCGATCCGGTCGAGGCGCGACATCAGCGGGTCGGCGCCGGCACGGGGCCGGAATAGTCGTAGAAGCCGCGCCCGCTCTTCTTGCCCAGCCAGCCGGCCTCGACATACTTCACCAGCAGCGGGCAGGGGCGGTACTTGCTGTCGGCCAAGCCGTCATACAACACGTTCATGATGGCCAGGACCACGTCCAGACCCATGAAGTCCGCCAGTTCCAGCGGCCCCATCGGGTGGTTGGCGCCCAGCTTCAGCGCCTTGTCGATGGAGGCGACGTTGCCGACGCCTTCGTACAGGACATAGATGGCCTCGTTCATCATCGGCACCAAAATGCGGTTGACGATGAAGGCGGGGAAGTCCTCGGACTCGGTGGTGATCTTGCCCAGGCTCTCGGCGAAGGCGACGGCGGCCTCATAGGTGGCGGCCGAGGTGGCGATGCCGCGCACGATCTCGACCAGCTTCATCACCGGCGCCGGCTTCATGAAGTGCAGGCCGATGAAGCGGTCGGGCCGGTCCGTGACCGAGGCCAGGCGGGTGATCGAAATGGACGAGGTGTTGGAGGCCAGCAGGGTCTCGGGACGCAGGTGGGGCAGCAGGCCGACGAAGACGGACTTCTTGACCGCCTCGTCCTCGGACGCCGCCTCGATGATCAGATCCGCCTGGGCGGCTTCGGCGAGAGAGGCGACGGGCCGGATGCGCGCCAGGGCGGCGTCGGCCTCGGCCGAGGTCATCAGGCCGCGCCCGACGCGCCGCGCCAGACTGGCCGCGATCTCGCCCTGGGCCAGAGGAATGCGCTCGGCCGACAGGTCGTAAAGCCGCACGTCGTAGCCGCCGGTCGACACCGCCTGAGCAATGCCCGAACCCATTTGCCCGGCGCCGATAACGGCGACTGTCCTGATCGTGGTCATAGATACGCGCAATCTGCGGCCCCGCAGGGACCAATCGCGGGCACCTTAGGAGCCCGCCCGCCGCGCGCAAGGGGCGGAATGAGGCGGGATTGCGATTCCTGACCGCCCGTGTCCCCGCCCCAACGTTTCAGATCAGTAGGCGCCGACCAGGCCCAGCGCCGCCACGTGCAGCGGCGGCAGAAGATAGCCCTGCACGCCCTGGATGATCAGCAGGGCCACGATCGGCGTCAGGTCCATGCCGCCCAACGGCGGAATGACCCGGCGCAGCGGCGCCAGAACCGGCGAGGTGAACCGATCCAGAAACTCGGCCACCTGGGCCACGAAGCGGTTGCGGTAGTTGATGACGTCGAAGGCGAACAGCCAGCTCAGGATCGCATTGGCGATGATGGCGAACAGCAGCAGCTGCAGCAGCGCGCCGATCAGAAAGAAGATGAAGCCGATGACGCCGGCGCCGATGCCCATGAGCGAATTCCTGTGAAACCTGTTCGCTTCTAGCGGCGCGGCCGCCGAACGCCAAGGTTTCGTCCGCGACCCGTTGACACTCCCCCGACGCCCCGCTTATCTCCGCCCCTGCCTGTCGGTCGGGGCCGTAGCTCAGTTGGTAGAGCGCGTCGTTCGCAATGACGAGGTCAGGGGTTCGACTCCCCTCGGCTCCACCAAATCCTTGCTCCACAAGGGTTTGGACAGGATCAGGCGAGAAAACTGACACCACGCTGTGTCACTCGGTCCCACACCGACCGTCGAAAAAGCGTTCCTCTATAGTCGGTTCAGCTTCCCAAGCCTGTAGCACCACCTCGGCGCACACACCGTCCAAAAGGCCCCTTCAACCGTCTCCACGGTCCCCAGATGCTGGGCGGCGACAAACGTCTGGCCTCATCGTTCGTGGATCGACCTACTACCTTCGACTTCGTGTTCCCCGGTCGTTGGTCACGATTGTCGGCAAGACCCACGTCGTAAAATCTCTCGGGACAGGCTACCGAGCCGA
>NZ_JACARP010000235.1:0-748 GCF_013386595.1 Brevundimonas sp. P7753
GCGCCGAACAGGATGAAGCAACCAACAAGCACCGTGGCTGAGCGCCGTATGTTCATCCGACCGGACAACATTAGCAACCCGATGGCGGCCACGGCTATGACGGCGATGCTTGTTGCAACAGGCCCCAATAGGAGCTCCTGCACCCATTGCGTCCCCTCGAGGAACACGTTGGGGGCAGCGGATCCGGTGGCGAGAGCGGACGTCATGGTTGCGCACGCAGCTTGATATCCGACACGCCCCTCCGCCCCCCGGTGCGCTCTAGCTGCACATAGACGTCGATGGTTGAGCATACGTAGTGGATCACGTCATCACGCTTGAGCCGCGTGCCGCCTTGCAGCACCAGCAGGGCGATCTGCTCGACGGCCCGTTCGGGGTTGTCGGCGTGGACGGTTGTCATCGAGCCTGGATGACCCGTGTTGATGGCCCGCAGGAAGGTGTAGGCTTCAGGGCCACGCAGTTCACCCAGAATAACTCGGTCTGGCCTCATACGTAGCGAGGCGTTGAGCAGGTCTTCTGCTGTGACCGCAGCCTCGCTCATGGCGCTACGCGCCGCCAGCAGTCCAACGGCATTGGGATGGCGCAGATGAAGTTCGGGCGTGTCCTCGATGAAGATCAGGCGCTCCTCGGTCGGAATCTCTCGCATCAGGGCGTTGAGGAAGGTCGTCTTGCCGGTGGAGGTGCCGCCGGAGATCAGGATGTTGCGCCGGCCTTGTACGGCGGCGGAGAGTAGTCCGGCGACATCTCCGGA
>NZ_JACARP010000236.1:0-395 GCF_013386595.1 Brevundimonas sp. P7753
CATCGTCCCGGGCGGCGGCGTGGCCCTGCTGCAAGCCTCCAAGAAGCTGATCGATCTGAAGGGCGCCAACGCCGATCAGAACGCCGGCATCGCCATCGTCCGTCGCGCCCTGCAGGCTCCGATCCGTCAGATCTCGGAAAACTCGGGCGTCGAAGGCTCGATCGTGGTCGGCAAGGTCATGGACTCGAGCGACGCTTCGTTCGGCTTCAACGCCCAGACCGAAGAGTACGGCGACCTCGTCCAGATGGGCGTGATCGATCCGGCCAAGGTCGTTCGTTCGGCTCTGAAGTCGGCCGCCTCGGTCGCCGGCATCATGATCACGACGGAAGCCGCCATCGCTGACGCTCCCAAGAAGGGCGGCGCCGGCGCCCCCGACATGGGCGGCATGGGCGGCA
>NZ_JACARP010000237.1:0-491 GCF_013386595.1 Brevundimonas sp. P7753
ATGAAGGGGAGGGAGAGGGGGACAAAGAGTGGCTTTTCCTGTCAAATTTCCTATATGTTCTCGGTGTCGGGGCGCGGTGAATTGCGACCTGATGCGGATGGCGGGCACGCCGTCTTTTCCCTGTCCGTTCGCGGACCCTGAGCCGACGTTTTCATGACCGACCAGACTGACGCCTCGCCGGAATACGGCGCTGATTCCATCNNCCCCGGCATGTATATCGGCGACACCGACGACGGCTCCGGCCTGCACCACATGGTCTATGAGGTGGTCGACAACGCCATCGACGAGGCCCTGGCCGGTCACGCCGATCTGGTCCAGGTCATCCTGAACGAGGACGGCAGCGTCACCGTGACCGACAACGGGCGCGGCATTCCGACGGGCATCCACGAGGAAGAAGGCGTCTCGGCGGCCGAGGTCATCATGACCCAGCTGCACGCCGGCGGTAAGTTCGACCAGAACTCCTACAAGGTGTCCGGCGGCCTGCACGGCGT
>NZ_JACARP010000238.1:0-575 GCF_013386595.1 Brevundimonas sp. P7753
GCCCGCGCCGGGGGTGCTGGGAGCTTAAACGGCGTGTGTAATCTGCGGAAATTTGCATTCTACATACATAACGGTGGCGGTTCGGGTTTGTTCCCTTGTCGCCAAAGATATAGCTTCGATTCTTAATAATATTAGACGTTAGCATTTCTGATATATGGTTCAGAATACTTGATCGCAGAACTTTTCGATTTCCGTTTTTGTGCCTTGGCCGTCGCATTTTGGCGAGGCTTTGACGCCTGGTGTTGTTTCTTGAGCCGCCATTTACATTTTTGCGCGGATGCGTCGGCTTGGAGGGGCGGGCTGCGGGCGCGTGGACCTCGCTNNGCCCTGTTCGGCGGCGGCGTTCTCCTCGGTCTTTCCGTCGCCAAGGGGAGCCTCGGCCTCGTCCTCGCCGTCAGCGTCTACACGGTCGGCTTGCTGGCGATGCTCGGCTTTTCGACGGCCTATAATTTCGCCGCGGCGCGGTGGCGTCCGCTGCTGCGTCGCCTGGATCACGCAGGCATTTTTCTGATGATCGCCGGGTCCTATACGCCCTTCACCACGCATAATCTTACGGGCGCCTGGGCGTGGGGCAT
>NZ_JACARP010000239.1:0-1039 GCF_013386595.1 Brevundimonas sp. P7753
CCCCACATGCGGGGGGCGCCGACGCCTTGGGAGAACAGGCCGTAAGGCTGGCCAAGCTGGGGGGTGCCGAAAGCGTAGTATTCCTTGTCCAGGAGGTTGGTTACGAACAGGCCGAGATCGAGACCTTGTCGACCGGCGACGTCACGCAGATCTGCGCGCAGATTCCATAGTTCATAGGCATCCACGTCTACACCGTAGTTTTGGCAGGCTGGGAAGGCGCCGTTCGGCCCGCAATTGGAGGAGGCGGTGTCGGACGTGGAGAAGTCGGACTGGTAGTAGTAGCTCAGAGTGACGGAGGCGTCCCCCACTTCCCCGGGTAAGGTCGGCGTCCAGGTCAGGCTTGCGTTGAACTGGTGCTCGGGCGTGAAGCCGAAACGGGCGTCTGACACATCAACAGGCGTCAGCACGGGAGCGGCCGTGGTCCCGGTATTGTAATAGTTGAGGAAATCCTTGTACTCGGCCTTCGTCAGCGAGTAGCCGCCCCCGAACTCGAGCGTCGGGTGCAGCCGCAGGGACCAGTCCGCCTCGATCCCCCAGATGGCGGCTTCCGCCGCGTTGACGGTCAGTGCGGTGACGACATTGTTCACAAGTTGCTGAGAGTTGCGCTGAATGTCAGCGTACCAGCCGTGATAGGCGGCCAGGTTGAACCGGGATCTCATGCCGGCGATATCGAACTCGTTCTTCGTGCCGAACTCGATGTCGTCGAGAATCTCGGGAAGATAGGGTGCGCGCTGGGCGATCGTGGCGGGATTATCCAGGCTGCCGGCGGTGGCGTTGCCAGGCTGGGCGGTGAAGCCTCCGGCGCGATAGCCGCGCCTGTGCGCCAGATAGACCATGTTCCGAGGCGACAGCTCATAGTCAACGGACAGATTCCAGGTCGGTTCACTGAAATCGGCCTCGGCCTTGAAGCTGCAGACGTCGCGTTCGGCGGTGAGGATCGCTTCTGTCGCGTCAAGCACCGCGCCGCCGTAGGGGGAGGGGCCAATGGCGGCGCCGTCCATGCGGCAGACGATGCGGCGCGGCGCGGTCGCGTTCGCCG
>NZ_JACARP010000240.1:0-308 GCF_013386595.1 Brevundimonas sp. P7753
GAGGGGGCGGCGGAGGGGCCGAGCTGTTGCTACGCCCCGTACGATTGCCCGCGTCATCGTAGGTGTAGGTCGTGGTCGAGCCATTGGGCGAGGTGACGCTGATGACGCGCCCAAAGACATCATATGTGAAGGTCTGCGCCTTTCCCTGCCTCGCAAAGAACAGACTGGCTGCCAAGGCTCCAAGCCCTGTCAGCACTATTCGCCTCGACGCCATACGCAGCTCCCCCTAAGCGAACAAG
The DNA here is from genome assembly GCF_013386595.1 of Brevundimonas sp. P7753. Lineage (NCBI taxonomy): Bacteria > Pseudomonadati > Pseudomonadota > Alphaproteobacteria > Caulobacterales > Caulobacteraceae > Brevundimonas > Brevundimonas sp. P7753. The sequence goes on from NZ_JACARP010000240.1 coordinate 240, forward strand.
GTTCGCCATAAGCGCGGACAGGTCAAGGGGAACTGGCAGTTTCTTGGGGAGGTGCTTGGCCCAGCGGGT
>NZ_JACARP010000241.1:0-1011 GCF_013386595.1 Brevundimonas sp. P7753
GCGTAACTAACCCAAGGACTCTGGTCGCCGCTGGATGAAAACTCAGAGGCACGTCAATTGACCTAGTAGATTTCGTCTGCTGTCATGCTGCGCGGTGAAGTTAGTTGTAGCCGACGAAGGTTAAGCAATATGTCTGTTGTTGCTTAGAAGATAGTCAGAGTCGCAAGCTGAAAACTATGCTGCAAGACCTGAGGCAATCAGGTGGAGAGATTCTGGGCGCAGGTGGGTGTAGCGGCGGAGCATCTTCCAATCCTTGTGACCGGTTACGAGTGCGACTTGCTGGATTTGGAAACCTGCTTCGAACAGGCGACTGGTCCCCTCGTGGCGAAGGTCGTGAAAATGCAGGTCCGCAATTCCGAGGCTTTTGCAGGCCCTTGTGAACGCCGCGCCGGCTGATCGATGATTGAAGGGGAAGATTCGCAGGTCCGCATTCGAGCGGGCAGGGCGCTGGCGTTCGATCAGCGCGACTGGGTCGAAACCGGAGACGGATAGAAGTGGGATTCGCTGGTCGTTTCCCGTCTTCGCGCGAGGGTCTTTTCGGTCGCGAATGGTCAGCATCTTGGTCCGGGCTGCGTAGTCATCCCAGACGACTTTGAAGATCTCTTCCTGGCGCATCGCCGTGGCTATCGCGAAGCGAATGACGGCTCCCATGGGTATAGTTTGGCGGGGCATATCTTCGAAGTGGCTGATCAAAAGCTCCAGTTCTTCGTCGCTGGGCCGGCGATCCCGCTCGACACCCTTGCCAATCAGGCCAAGACGTTTGAGGGCGAGACGGGCCATATCAATGGCCTCAACCGAAACCGTCAGGCCATGAACCGCCGCGGCATGGGACAGGATGAGCTTGATCGCACCGATATCGATGCTCAACGTCATGGGCCCGGCGCCTTCGGTGGCGCGCTCCCGACCGAAGTCAATGAACAACTGCCGATCCAATTGGGCGATCTTCTTCCCGCCCAGGCGCGCCTTCAGCATCTTGAGCGTCGCCGCTTTCGACCGCCTGGGCGCCTTCCC
>NZ_JACARP010000026.1:0-444 GCF_013386595.1 Brevundimonas sp. P7753
GGGCGGGCGGACAAGCCGGGCCGCGCCCTGTTGCAGACCTGGACGCCCGAACACCCGGTGCTGATGGCCCTGGCCGCGGGCGACCGCGACGCCTTCGTCGAGGCCGAGATGGGCGAGCGCGAGGCGGCGTCCCTGCCGCCGCACGGGCGTCTGGCGGCGATCATCCTGTCCAGCGAGAACGCCATCGCGGTCGAGAAGGTGGCCCGCGACCTGGCCGAGGCCATCCCCAACGCCGAGCGGCTGGAGGTCTATGGCCCCGCCGACGCGCCCCTGGCCCTGGTGCGCGGGCGGCGGCGCAAGCGACTGCTGGTCCGGGCCGACCGCGACGTCAACCTGCAGGCCTTCCTGCGCGCCTGGCTGGCGCGGGTGAAGGTGCCGGCCTCGGTGCGGCTGACGGTGGATGTGGACCCCTATAGCTTCCTGTAAAGTCCATCCCTTCTCCCA
>NZ_JACARP010000026.1:497-39476 GCF_013386595.1 Brevundimonas sp. P7753
AGCCCCTCACCCTTTCGCGCAGCCGCTCGCTGCGCTTGCGGGCGCTCAAGCCCTCTCCCGCCGGGAGAGGGGGGCGCTCAGCGCGCCCCGGTCAGCCGTATCTCGAACAGGCTGGGCCAGTTCTTGCCGGTGACGAACAGACGGCGGGTCGCCGCGTCCCAGGCGATGCCGTTCAGGACGTCGTCGTTCGGGTCCTTGATCGTTCCCGCAGGCAGCAGGCCGCTGAGGTCGATGATCCCCACCACATGACCCGAGGCCGGGTCGATGCGGAGGATGTAGTTCGTCTGCCAGACATTGGCCCAGACCTCCCCGTCGATCCATTCCAGCTCGTTCAGCTGGCGCACCGGGCGGCCGTTCAGGGTGACGGCGACGCGGCCCGTCTCGGCGAAGGTCTCGGGGTCGAGGAAGCGCAAGGCGGCCGAGCCGTCCGACAGGATCAGCTGCGTCGCGTCGTGGGTCAGGCCCCAGCCTTCGCCCGCATAGTTGAAGCGGGCGATAGGCTTCAGGTCGGCGGCGTTCCAGACGAAGCCGACGCCGTTGTTCCAGGTCAGGGTGATGAGGCGACCGTCGATCTCGGTCAGGCCTTCGCCGAAATATTCGGGGGCGAGTTCGTGCTTTTGCAGCACGACGCCGTCTTCCAGCCGCACACGACGGACGCTGGACGGGGCGCGGCCCGTGCTTTCCAGCAGCACGCCGTCGCGAATGACCAGGCCCTGGGTGAAGGCGGTCGGGTCGTGGGGGAAGGTCCGCACCACCTCATAGCCATAGACCGGGACGGCGGTGGGGGAGGCGGCAGCAGAAGCAGAAGAGGCGGCCGGCCCCGACGATTGCGCCGCCGCCGACGCGGGAAGCGCCAGCAGAAGCATCGTCAGGACCGGCCAGAGACGCACGATCAGACGCCGGGCTCGGCGGTTTCGGCCTTGTTCAGGGCCGCTTGCGCGGCTTCTGCGGCCTGGTTCTTTTTGATCTGCGCATTGCGCGACCACATGTTCAGCACCTCGACCAGGGCCGAGAAGGCCATGGCGGCGTAGATGTAGCCCTTGGGCACATGGACGCCGAAGCCGTCGGCGATCAGCACTGCGCCGATCATCAGCAGGAAGCCCAGGGCCAGCATGACGATGGTCGGGTTCTTGTCGATGAAGTCAGCCAGGGGGTCCGAGGCCAGCAGCATGACGATGACGGCGATAACCACGGCCACCATCATGATCGGCACGTGATCGGTCATGCCGACCGCGGTCAGGATGGAGTCGATCGAGAAGACCAGGTCCAGCAGGATGATCTGGATGATGGCCGAACCGACGTTGTTGATGACGACGTCCTTCTTGTCCTTCTCCAGCATGTCGTTCGACGGCGTGACGTCGACGGCGTGGTGGATTTCCTTGGTGGCTTTCCACACCAGGAACAGACCGCCGGCGATCAGGATCAGGTCGCGCCAGCTGAAGGCGGTGTCGAAGCTCTCGCCATGAATGCCGAGGTCGAAGACCGGCGCCGTCAGGCCGACGATCCAGCCGATGGCGGCCAGCAGGCCCAGGCGCATGATCAGGGCCAGACCGATGCCGATGCGGCGGGTGCGCTGGCGATGCTCGGGCGGCAGCTTGTTCGACAGGATCGAGATGAAGATCAGGTTGTCGATGCCGAGAACGACCTCCATGACCACAAGGGTCACAAGAGCCGCCCAGGCGGCGGGGTCGCTCAGCAGGGGGGTTATGCTTTCAAGCATCGGGGTTCCAGATTGTGATGTAGGCCTAAAGCGGTAACGGGATCGTGAGGTTGCATCAAGCGGGCGTCGGAGGCGACGTCGTCGCACCCGGCGCGCCGGAGACCAGGGCGCCGGGGCCGTCGCGAGCCATGGCCTCGCGGGCGGCCGCATGACCGGCCAGACTCTGGGCCTCGATATAGATGCGGCCGGCCTGCGGGTAGGCGGCGCGGATGCGGTGCTCCAGCCGCGCCACCGTGTTCTCGACGTCGGCGGCGCTCAGGTCGTCCTGAAAGTCGAGGCTGAGGGCGACCAGGATTTCCGCCGGCCCGAAATGCATGGTGCGCAGGTCGTTCAGCCCGACCACGCCCGGCTCGGCCTCGGCCAGGGCGGCGATGCCCTGGCGCGTGGCCGGATCGGCGGCTTCTCCGGTCAGCAGGCTCTGAGTTTCGAAGGCCAGGAAGGCGGCGGTGACGGCCAGCACCCCGCCGATGGCCACGGAGGCGACGCCGTCGAGAATCGGCAGGTCGAAGGCCTGGCTGGCGACCACCCCGACAAAGGCGATGACCAGGCCGGTCAGGGCGGCGGTGTCCTCGAACAGGACGGTGAAGATGGTGGGGTCCTTGCTGTCCTGCACCGCGCGCAGCAGGGGGCGGCCCGCGCGTTCGCGGTTGAAGGCCCTCAGCGCCACCCACCAGGAGCCGCCCTCGAACAGGATGGCCAGGCCCAGCACCAGATAGTTGACCCAGGGATTCGCGATCGGCTCGGGCGCGCGGATGCGGTCGAGGCCGTGGCTGATCGAAATCACGGCGCCCAGGCCGAAGATCAGGATGGCGACGACGAAGGTGTAGAAATAAAGCTGCAGCCCGTGGCCGAAGGGGTGGGTTTCGCTGGCCGGGCGAGCGGCGCGCTTCAGCCCGATCAGCAGCAGGATCTGATTGCCGGTGTCGACCGTCGAATGGATCGCCTCGCTCATCATGGCCGAACTGCCGGTGAACAGGGCGGCGGCGAACTTGGTGACGGCGATGGCCGTATTGCCCGCCAGGGCGGCGAAGATGACGGTCTTTGAAGAGGAGGCGGCCATCGAAACCCCTAGCAGCGCGTGAAAAAGAGCGCGGGTGCGACCTTATCGTTCCGTCCCCGTCGGTTGCGACGGGGGGGCTTGCGTGTTATCAGCCGCGCGGCTTTAGCGAAGGATGCATCGAAAGATGTGTCCCCAGCGTGCTTTCTACTGGCATTTCAAGCCCTTGGCTGGCGCGAGACATCGCGGCCGGACTCGACCCAAACGCTTCAAATCGCGGACCTTAATTACGTGGCGGACGATTTCAGAACGACGGAAGTCGGTGGGCGCTATGCACAGGCGCTGTTCGACCTCGCTGACGAGACGGGGGCGCTGGACGCCGTGCGCGGCGATCTCGCCTCGCTGAAGGCCGCCTGGCTGGAGAGCGCGGACCTGCGCCGACTTGCAAAGTCGCCGGTGATTTCCGCCGACGACCAGGGCAAGGGCCTGTCGGCGATCGCCGACAAGGCGAAATTCCATGCGACGACCAAGCGGTTCCTCGGCCTGCTGGCCCAGAACGGCCGCGCCGGCGACCTGCCGGGCGTGATCACCGGCTTCGAGGCGCGCTACGCCAAGAAGGCTGGCGTGGTCGCCGCCGAAGTGGTTTCGGCCCTGCCGCTGTCGGCGGCCCAGACCAAGAGCATTCAAACGGCCCTGCGCACGGCGCTGGGTCGCGATCCCGAACTGACCGCCCGCGTCGATCCGTCGATCCTGGGCGGCCTGAAGGTCAAGGTGGGGTCGAAACTGTTCGACGCCTCGCTGAAGACCAAGCTCGACCAGATGACCTTCGCGCTCAAGCGCGCCTAAGCCCCGAATTCAAAGTTCAAGCCGGGCCAGCGGTCCGCACCGAAGACGAAAGCCAGAGAACCCATCATGGATATCCGCGCCGCCGAAATCTCGGCCATCCTCAAGTCGCAGATCGCCTCCTTCGGCGTCGAGGCCGACGTCTCCGACGTCGGTCAGGTGCTGTCGGTCGGCGACGGCATTGCGCGCATCCACGGTCTGGACAACGTCCAGGCCGGTGAAATGGTCGAATTCCCCAAGGCCGGCGTGAAGGGCATGGCCCTGAACCTCGAGCGCGACAACGTCGGCGCCGTGATCTTCGGCGCCGATGCGCAGATCGCCGAGGGCGATGAAGTCCGCCGCCTGGGCGAAATCGTGGACGTGCCGGTCGGCAAGGGCCTGCTGGGCCGCGTCGTCAACCCGCTGGGCGAGCCGATCGACGGCAAGGGCCCGATCCAGTTCACCGAGCGTCGCCGCGTCGACGTCAAGGCGCCGGGCATCATCCCGCGTAAGTCGGTTCACGAGCCGATGCAGACCGGCCAGAAGGCGATCGACACCCTGATCCCCGTCGGCCGCGGCCAGCGCGAGCTGATCATCGGCGACCGTCAGGTCGGCAAGACCGCCATCGCCATCGACACCATCCTGAACCAGAAGAACGTCAACAAGTCGGAAGACGAGTCGGCGAAGCTGTACTGCATCTACGTCGCCATCGGCCAGAAGCGCTCGACGGTGGCCCAGATCGTCAAGACCCTCGAAGAGTCCGGCGCTCTGGAATACACCATCGTCGTCGCCGCGACGGCTTCGGAACCGGCCCCGCTGCAGTTCCTGGCCCCGTTCGCCGGCACCGCCATGGGCGAGTTCTTCCGCGACAACGGCATGCACGCCCTGATCGTCTATGACGACCTTTCCAAGCAGGCCGTGGCCTATCGTCAGATGTCGCTGCTGCTGCGCCGTCCGCCGGGCCGTGAAGCCTATCCGGGCGACGTCTTCTACCTGCACAGCCGCCTGCTGGAGCGTTCGGCCAAGCTGAACGAGGACTATGGTTCGGGCTCGATGACCGCTCTGCCGATCATCGAAACCCAGGCCAACGACGTCTCGGCCTACATCCCGACCAACGTGATCTCGATCACCGACGGCCAGATCTTCCTGGAATCGGACCTCTTCTATCAGGGCATCCGTCCGGCCGTGAACGTCGGCATCTCGGTGTCGCGCGTCGGCTCCTCGGCCCAGATCAAGGCCATGAAGCAGGTCGCCGGTTCGATTAAGGGCGAGCTGGCCCAGTATCGTGAAATGGCCGCCTTCGCGAAGTTCGGCTCGGACCTGGACATCTCGACCCAGAAGCTGCTGGCGCGCGGCGCCCGCCTGACCGAGCTGCTGAAGCAGCCGCAGTACTCGCCCCTGGCCGTCGAAGAGCAGGTCGTCTCGATCTACGCCGGCACGCGCGGCTACCTGGACGGCATCGCCGTTTCGGACATCGGTCGCTTTGAAAGCGAGCTGCTGGCGCGGGTTCACTCGAACCACGCCTCGCTGCTGGAAGGCATCCGCACCAAGAAGGCCCTGACCCCGGAACTCGAAACCGAGCTCAAGGACGTCCTGGCCGCCTTCACCAAGACCTTCGCCTAAGCACTGACCAGAGAGCGAGAGTAGCGCCGGATGGCCAGCCTCAAGGAAATGCGCAATCGGATCGGAAGCGTCAAAGCGACGCAGAAGATCACGAAAGCCATGCAGATGGTCGCAGCGGCCAAGCTGAAGCGTGCGCAGGAGCAGGCCGAGAACGCCCGCCCCTACGCCACGCGGATGGCTTCGGTCATCGCCAACCTGGCGGCCGGCGTCGGCGACGACGGCCCGCGCCTGATGACCGGCACCGGCGCCGACCAGAAGCACCTGGTCGTCGTCGCCACGGCCGACAAGGGTCTGGCGGGCGGTTTCTCGACCAACGTCATCCGCGCTGCGCGGGACCACATCAACAGCCTGATCGCCAACGGCAAGACGGTCGAGATCGTGGCCGTCGGCCGCAAGTCGCGCGACCAGCTGACCCGCCTGTTCGGCGACAAGGTCGTCAAGACCTTCGAGCTGAGCGAGCACAAGACCGTGGGTCTGCACGCGGCCCAGCCGATCGCGGAGCTGCTGGCCGAGAAGTTCGAGGCGGATGAGGCCGACAAGGTCACGCTCTTCTACAGCCAGTTCAAGTCGGTGATCTCGCAGGTCCCGTCGTCGCGTCAGCTGGCTCCGGCCGAAGTCGACGTCGACGCCTCGGCCGATGCGGGCGCGCTCTATGAGTACGAGCCGTCCGAGGAGGAAATCCTCGAGACCCTGCTGCCGCGCAACCTGACGACGCAGATCCTGGCCGCCCTGCTGGAGAACCAGGCTGGTTTCTTCGGCGCGCAAATGGCTGCGATGGACAACGCCACGCGCAATGCGGGCGACCTCATCAACAGCTTGACGCTCCAGTACAACCGCAAACGCCAGGCCCAGATCACAACCGAGCTGATCGAGATCATCGCCGGCGCCGAAGCGCTCTGATCCCGACACGCCAGACATTCCGATACGGACACGCACGATGACCGACACCACCGCCCCGAAGAAAACCGCAGCCAAGAAGCCGGCCGCTCCCAAGAAGGCAGCAGCCGCCGCCGTCGCAGGCCAAGTCGCAGGCTCGGGCAAGATCGCCCAGGTCATCGGCGCCGTCGTCGACATCGAGTTCACCGGCGCCCTGCCGGCGATCCTGAACGCGCTGGAAACCCAGAACATTGACCAGAAGACGGGCCAGCCCTTCACCCTGGTTCTCGAAGTCGCCCAGCACCTGGGTGAGAACATGGTCCGCGCCATCTCGATGGACACCACCGAAGGCCTGACCCGCGGTCAGCCCGTCGTGGACACCGGCAAGTCGATCATGGCCCCGGTCGGCCCGGGCACCCTCGGCCGCATCATGAACGTCGTCGGCCAGCCGATCGACGAAGCCGGTCCGATCAAGACGACGGAATACCGTCCGATCCACCGCGAAGCGCCTACCTTCGAAGAGCAGTCGACCTCGTCGGAAATCCTGGTCACGGGCATCAAGGTCATCGACCTGATCTGCCCCTACACCAAGGGCGGCAAGACCGGCCTGTTCGGCGGCGCCGGCGTCGGCAAGACCGTGACCATGCAGGAACTGATCAACAACATCGCCAAGGCTTACGGCGGTTACTCGGTTCTGGCCGGCGTGGGCGAGCGCACCCGCGAAGGCAACGACCTGTATCACGAGATGATCGAGTCCAACGTGAACGTGGACCCGGCCAAGAACAACGGCTCGACCGAAGGCTCCAAGTGCGCCCTGGTTTACGGCCAGATGAACGAGCCCCCCGGCGCCCGCGCCCGCGTCGCCCTGACCGGCCTGTCGATCGCCGAGTACTTCCGCGACGAAGAAGGCAAGGACGTGCTGCTGTTCGTCGACAACATCTTCCGCTTCACGCAAGCCGGTTCGGAAGTGTCGGCTCTGCTGGGCCGCATCCCCTCGGCCGTGGGCTATCAGCCGACGCTGGCCACCGAGATGGGCAACCTGCAAGAGCGCATCACCTCGACCAAGAAGGGCTCGATCACCTCGGTCCAGGCCATCTACGTCCCCGCCGACGACCTGACTGACCCGGCGCCCGCCGCCTCGTTCGCTCACTTGGACGCGACGACCGTTCTGAACCGCGACATCGCGGCCCAGGCCATCTTCCCGGCCGTGGACCCGCTGGACTCGACCTCGCGCATCATGGACCCGCTGGTCATCGGTGAAGAGCACTACACCGTCGCCCGCCGCGTTCAGGAAATCCTGCAGCAGTACAAGGCGCTGAAGGACATCATCGCCATCCTCGGCATGGACGAGCTGTCGGAAGACGACAAGCTGGTCGTGTCGCGCGCCCGCAAGATCAGCCGCTTCCTGTCGCAGCCCTTCTTCGTGGCCGAGCAGTTCACCAACTCGCCGGGCAAGTTCGTCGAGCTGAAGGACACCATCCGCTCGTTCAAGGGCATCGTGGACGGCGAGTACGACCACCTGCCGGAAGCCGCCTTCTACATGGTCGGCGCCATCGAAGAAGCCGTCGAAAAGGCGGCCAAGATGGCCGCGGAAGCCTAAACCATGGCCGGCAAGCTGAACTTCTCCCTGGTCGCCCCGGAACGCGAAATCTTCGCGGGCTCGGTCGATCAGGTCGACGCCCCGGGCGTCGAGGGCGATTTCGGCGTCCTGCCGGGCCACGCCCCCTTCATGACCACCCTGCGCGAAGGCGTGGTGACGGTCTATGACGGCGCCCAGCGTCGTCGCTTCGACGTCAAGGGCGGCTTCGCCGACGTCAACGGCGAGGGTCTGAGCATCCTGGCCGAAGAAGCCTCGGAAATCGTCGCGGGCTAAGCCCGCCGCGGTATCGACAAGCTCAGGGCCCCTCGCTTCGGCGGGGGGGCCTTTTTCGTTGGCGGTAGGCCTGGTCCGTCAGCGATGCTTGCGCAGACTGTCCGTCATCCTCGGGCTTGACCCGAGGATCGGGTCGCCGGTGTGCACGACGTCGGCAAGTATGAGCGCGCCGCTGCGCTCGATCCTCGGGTCAAGCCCGAGGATGACGGCGGAATAGGGGGCTGGTCGGCCTCAGCTCTTCGGCAGGTCCTCGAAGGCCGCCACCACCTGCTGATAGACCTCGCGCTTGAAGGGCACGATCAGGTCGGGGGCCTCCTCCAGCGCGCCCCAGCGCCAGGCGTCGAACTCGGGCTCGCCGTGGGCTTCCAGATCGAACTCGGAGTCCTCGCCGGTGAATCGGAAGGCGAACCAGACCTGCTTCTGGCCCTTGAAGCCCTTCCACGCCTTGGGTCCGCCCATGCCCTCGGGGAAGTCATAGACGATCCAGCCCCCGGTGCGGCCCAGCAGCTCGACCGAGCGGACGCCGGTCTCTTCCTGCAGTTCGCGAAGAGCGGCGGCTTCCAGGTCTTCGCCCTCGTCGACGCCGCCCTGCGGGAACTGCCAGTTCCAGGGCTCGGGCGTCTTGGCGCGGCGGCCCAGCCAGACCTGCCCGGCGGCGTTGAACAGCACCACCCCGACATTGGGACGATAGGCGGAAAGATCGGTCTGGCTCATCCGTCCCGATTACGCCGAGGCGCGACGCCCCGCCAGCCGTAACCGGGCCTTAAGCCGGGAGGGGATAGGCAGAGGCATGGATCGTCGCGCATTGATCGGCCTCGCCGCCCTGGGTTCCGCACTCGCCGCCGCCGAGGCCGCGAAGGCGTCGGGCAAGAGCAGCGGCGGAGGCGCGCCCGCCAACGCCTATATCCCTCTGCCCACGGCCACGGCCACCATCCTGCGCCGCGACGGGCGACGCGGGGTGATGACGGTCGAGGTCGGGGTGGACGTGGCGGACGAGGCCTTGCGCACGCGCGCCGACCAGTCCCGGCCGCGCCTCAGCGCCGCCTATAACGAGGTGGTGCGGCTGGCCGGCGAACGCATCCTGCCCGGCGCCCCGCCGGACGTCGAATGGCTGAGCCGCGCCTTGCAGGCGGCCACGGACCGGGTGCTGGGCAAGGCCGGGGCCAAGCTGCTGCTCGGCACGGTGATGGTGGTCTGAGGTCTCGCCCATCCGTCATCCCGGCCGAAGCGACAGCGGAGAGCCGGGACCGCCCAGGACATCGACATTGGGAAATGGCAGCGCTTCTTGCGGTCCCGGATAGCGGCTGCGCCGCTTCCGGGATGACGTGACTTTCAGTCCTGCGTCGGGCTGGGGCGGCTGGCGTCGCCGTAGGTCATGGCCAGGAAGACGTCTTCCAGGTCCGGGTCCTCGGTGGCGATGTCCTTGATGGTCACGCCCGCCGCGCGCACCGCCGCCAGCACCTGCTCGACGCTGGACTCGCCGGTGCGATAGGTGACGACGAAGGCGCCGTTGGCCCGGGGCGCGACGGTGAAGCCGGTCAGAGCCGGCGGGACCGCTTGCGGCGTCTCCGGCGTCACCACCACGTTGCGGGTGTCCAGCCGCTTCAGCAGGGTCTGCGTCGGCTCGCAGGCCACGACCTCGCCCCGGTTGATGATGGCGATGGTGTCGCACAGCTCCTGGGCTTCTTCGAGGTAGTGGGTGGTCAGGATGACGGTGACGCCTTCCTCGTTGATCTTGCGCACATAGTCCCACAGCTGGCGGCGCAGCTCGACGTCCACGCCCGCGGTCGGCTCGTCCAGGATCAGGACGGGCGGATTGTGCACCAGGGCCTTGGCCACCATCAGGCGGCGCTTCATGCCGCCGGACAGGGCGCGGACATAGGCGTTGGCCTTGTCCGACAGGCCCAGCGCCGCCAGAAGCTCGTCCGAGCGGCGCTCGTTGGCGGGCACGCCATAGAAGCCGGCCTGGACCTCCAGCGCCTCGCGCGGGGTGAAGAAGACATCGGCGACGATCTCCTGCGGCACGACGCCGAGGGCCGCACGCGCGTCGCGCGCCTCATGATCGATGTCGCGGTCCCAGATGCGGACGCTGCCCTCGGACTTGTTCACCACCCCGGCGATGATGTTGATCAGGGTCGACTTGCCCGCGCCGTTGGGGCCCAGAAGCCCGAACATCGAGCCGCGCGGCACCGTCAGGTCGACGCCGCGCAGGGCGGTCTTGGCCGGCGACTTCTTGTTGCCCGCATAGGTCTTCTTCAGGCCCCGCACCTCGATGGCGTTGACGGGCAGGGCAGGGGTCTCGGTCATGCGGGGGTTCACTCGGACGGCGGAAGCGTGCGGCATAGGTAGGGGGCGAAGTGCGGTTCGCCAAGGCGCTGTTGTGCGACGAGGAGACAAGGTTTCATGTCTTTGTGTAAATGACGCTTGACTTCAGTTTTCAGGGTGTCTAGTTTCCTTGTCATAAAGACAGCCTTCCTTGATGGAGAGACGCTCATGACCGCCCTGCCAGTCCAGATGAAGAAACCCCTGACCCGCACCCGCCTGATCGGCTTCGCCGCCCTGGGCGTCTGCGCCGTCGGCTACACCGGCATGGGTCTGGCCCTGCTGGCGGGCAAGCTTGGTCATCTGGACATGACCCATGCGGCCCTGCTGGCCGCCGTCGCCGCCCTGATCGGCGAGATCGGCCTGTGGGTCGGGGCCGGCTGCTTGGGCCTGACCCTGTTCAAGAAGCGCAAGGCCATGCTGGACAGGCTGTTCCGCCGCCAGCGCCCGGCCGCCACTCAGGCCTCCGAGGTTTGACCTAAAGGTCCGGTCCTTCTAGGAACGGCGCGAGCCTTTCCAGACTGGACCGGACCCCATGCCTCCCCGCCATACCGACGCCGTCATCCGCCCGCCCGAAGAGATCGTGGTCTCGTCCAAGCGCGTCGCCTGCGACGGCGGCGGCGTCCTCGGTCACCCCCTGGTCTATTTGGAGATGGGCGAGGACGACTTCGTCGAGTGCGGCTACTGCGACCGCCGCTTCGTCCTGTCGGCCCATGCGCACCCCGAGAACGAATACCTCGACCCGGCGGCCCGCCCGCCCGAGGCCCACTGAGCCATGCGCTATCTGCATACCATGGTCCGCGTGAAGGACCTGGAGGCGTCGCTGCACTTCTACCGCGACCTGCTGGGTCTGGTGCAGACGCGCCGGATGGACTCTGAGGCCGGGCGTTTCAGCCTGATCTATCTGGCCGCCCCCCAGGACCAGACGCGCGCCGAGGCGGAGAAGTCGCCTGAGGTCGAGCTGACCTTCAACTGGGATCCCGAGGACTATCAGGGCGGCCGCAACTTCGGCCACCTGGCCTTCGAGGTCGAGGACATCTACGCCGCCTGCCAGCGTCTGATGGACGGCGGGGTCGTGATCAATCGTCCCCCGCGCGACGGCCATATGGCTTTCGTCCGCTCGCCCGACGGCATCTCGATCGAGCTGCTGCAAGGCGGCCAACGTCTGGCCCCGACCGAGCCCTGGGCCTCCATGCCCAACGTCGGAGCCTGGTGATTTGACCACGGCGCGCCTGATCGTCCTGCTGGCCGCGACCGCCGTCCTGGCCGGTTGCGCCTCCGTGACCGAGACCAATCCGGCGCGGACGGCGACCGACATGCTGCTGGTCAACCGCGCCGCCGACCGGGCGGTCGAGGGCCTGACCCTGCCGATCCCGCAAGGCGCGCGGGTCTTCATCGACGAGACCTATTTCCAGGCCGAGAACGCCCGCTATGCGCTCAGCGCCATCCGCGCCGCCCTGTCGGACGCGGGTTACGCCATCAGCCGCGACCGCGACAGCGCCGACGCCATCTTCGAGGTCCGCGCCGGCGCCCTGTCGCTGGAGCAGATGCGCCGGGTCTTCGGCATCCCCGACATGCGGGTGCCGATCAATGAGACGTTGAACGTCGTCTCCATCCCCGAACTGTCGATCTACTCCAACCGCGACCGCATGGGCGTGGCCGAGTTTTCCGGCTTCCTCTACGACGGCCGCACCGGCCTGCCGCTCGGCGCCGTCGCCCCCATGATCGGCCAGTACAAGATCCGCAGTCACAAGGCGCTGATGGTCGTGACCTGGGGGCAGCAGTTGGCTCAGCCGGGCGAACGCGATCCGGGCTCCAGCTGGAAAGAGTTCTAAGGCTTTCGTCCGTCTGCTGAAGCGAGACAGGGCCGTCGCCGCGTGTTAGGGCGCGGGTGAGCATAAGTCCGCCCTCTCATCGACGCCGCCAAAGAGCCGCCCTTGTCCTTCTTCCACGCCGGTCCCGCGCCGAAAGGCTTCGGCCCTCGACCCGGCGCCCTGCGCGACGGGCTGGACCTGCATCCGGGCATGAAGGTCGGCCTGTTCGGCGGCTCCTTCAATCCGGCCCACGACGGCCACGCCCATGTGGCCGAGACGGCGATGCGGCGTCTGGGCCTGGACCGGGTGGTCTGGCTGGTCTCGCCGCAGAATCCGCTGAAATCCAGCCACGAGACCGCGCCGCTTTCCGAGCGCATGGCCTCGGCCCGCGCCGCCGCCGCCACGGTCGGACCCGCCATGATCGTCTCGGATTTCGAGACCCGCATCGGCACGCGCTGGACCGTCGACACCGTGCGGGCGCTGACCGCCCGCTATCCGGGGGTCAAGTTCGTCTGGCTGATGGGGTCGGACAATCTGGCCAGCTTCCATCGCTGGCGGGGCTGGACCGACATCATGCGGCTGATGCCCGTCGCCGTGGTCGCGCGGCCGGGCAGCCAGCTGGACAGTCGCACCGCGCCCGCCGCCGCCCGCTTCGCCCGTTTCCGCATTCCGGCGGCCCAGGCCGGGCTGCTGCCCAGCTTGCAGGCGCCGGCCTGGACCTATCTGACGGCGCCGCTGAATCCGCGCTCCTCGACGGCGATCCGGCGGGGCGAGGCGCAGAGTCCCGGCGGTGGGTGACCTTTCCGGCGAGATGTGCTAGGTTGCCGCCTTTAGTAATCTCCCCGGAGCCCTCCGCTGACCCCCTCGCCCGCGCACGATGCGCAAAACGCCGCCGTTTCCAACGCGGCCCATGAAATGGACCCGATCGATTCCGTCCATTCCGACGACGGTCAGGCAGAAGGCGGTCCCAGTAGCGGTGATCAGGCCCTTCCGGTCGGCCAATCCGATCTGGAACGCGCCATCATCGCCAAGCTGGACGACGATAAAGCCCTCGACATGGTCCTGATCGACCTGCGCGGCAAAAGCCCGATGTCCGACGCCATGATCGTGGCTTCCGGCCGGTCCAACCGCCACGTCGGCGCCCTGGCCGACCACCTGCTGCGCCTGTTCAAGGAAATGGGCCTGGGCAAGGTCAAGGTCGAGGGTCTGCCGCACTGCGACTGGGTGCTGCTGGATGCGGGCGACGTCATCGTCCACCTGTTCCGCCCCGAAGTGCGCACCTTCTACAATATCGAGAAGATCTGGGCCATCGACAGCGCCCACCGCGGCGGCGCGGGCGTCGCCTGATCTACGGATAGGCTAACCCTATGAAGCTGGCGATCGCGGCCATCGGCAAGCCGGGCCGCGGTCCCGAGGCCGCTCTGGCCGATGACTATGCCCGGCGGGCGACCCTTGCGGGCCGTCCGCTGGGGCTCGGTCCGCTGGAGCTTGTCGATCTCGAACCCCGCAAGTCCGGCAAGGCCCCCGAGGCCGAGCTGATCCTGGCCGCCGCCGAGGGCGCGCACCTGATCGCTTGCGACGAACGGGGCAAGACCTATTCGTCCCGCGCCTTCGCCGACCATATTGCGGCCCTGCGCGATCAGGGCGAGCGGCGCCTGGTCTTCGCCATCGGCGGGGCCGACGGTCTGGACGAGAGCGTGCGCCGCGCCGCCCGTTCGACCCTCGCCTTCGGGCCCCAGACCTGGCCCCACGCCCTGGCCCGCGCCATGCTGGCCGAACAGCTTTATCGCGCCGTGACCATCCTGTCCGGCTCGCCCTATCACCGCGACTGATGCGCCGGGGGGCGGGGCTTCTTCTTGTGTCGTCGGGCTTGGCGCTGATGCTGGCGGGCCCGGCGTCGAGCCAGCGCGCGGCTGCGCCCAATCCTGAACTGACCCGGCTCCAGGCCGAGTACCGCGACGAGACCGCCCGCGCGCGCCGTCTGCGCGCCGAGGCCGCCGCCGCGGGGGACGAGGTCGTCGATCTGGACCGGCAACTGGCCGAGCTGCGCCGGGCCGAGGCCCAGGATGACGTGCAGATGGAGTCCCAGCGCGCCCGCCTCAAGGAACTGGGCGACCGCGAGGCTGCTCTGGTCGCCTCTCTGTCCCGCGAGCGGGCCGGGCAGGGGCGTCTGCTGTCGGCCCTGCAGATGATGAGCCGCAAGCCGCCGCCGCCCCTGCTGATCCCGGCGGACCAGGCGGTCGATACGGTGCGCGCCTCCATCCTCATCCGCGCCATGACGCCCGAGCTGCAAAGCCGCGCCAAGGCCCTGGTCGAGCGTCAGGCCGAGGTGATCCGCATCCGCCGCCTGGCCGCCCTGTCCAGCGAGCGCCTATTCACCGTCGAGAGCGCGCAGGGCGACCGCCGGGCCGAGATCGAGAGCCTGTCGGCGCGCAAGGTCGCCCTGCGCGCCGTCCTGCGCGCCGAGGCCGCCCGCGCCGAACGCGCCACGCGCGCCCTTGAGGCCCGCATCCGGGAACTGGGCGGCCAGACCCCGGTCATCGCCGAGGCCGCCGTCGAGGCCCCCGCCGCGCGTCTGCCCGCCGGGCGCAGCCGCCTGACCGCCCCGGTGCAGGGCGCGCCGTCGCAGCGCTTCGGCGGCGGCTCCAGCGGCTGGCGCTGGCGTTCCAGCCACGAGGTCATCGCCGCCCCCGCCCCCGCTCGCGTCGCCTACGCCGGCCCGCTGAAGGAGTGGGGCGAGGTGGTCATTCTGGACCTCGGCCCCGGCTGGCGCGTGGTCGTGGCGGGGCTGGACCAGCTGTCGGTGGACACCGGCCAGCGCGTCGCCGACGGCCAGGCCCTGGGCCGCACCGGCGAGGACGGCGAGGCCTATTTCGAACTGCGCCGCGACGAACGGCCCATCGACCCGGCGCCCTGGCTGCAATAGGGGCTGTTCGTACGCGAAAGTCCTTTCAAATCCGCGCGGACGCTGATTGTATCGGCGCATCTGACGTCGGCGTGTGAGCGCCCGCGCCTCCCTGGACGACCGGAGCCCCAGCGGGTCCGATGGAAAGACACCGAATGCGTAAACTGCTTCTCATCGGTTGCGCCGCCCTGGCCCTGGGCGGATCGGCGGCGGCTGTCGCCAGCCAGACCCCGCGCAACGAGACCTTCCGCATGCTGCAGATGTTCGGCGACGTGCTGGGCATCGTCGAGCAAGCCTATGTGGTGCCGGTCGACAACAAGAAGCTGATCGAGGCGGCGCTGTCGGGCATGATGACGGCGCTGGACCCCCACTCCAACTATCTGCCGCCCAAGTCCTATGGCGACCTGCGCGAGCGGACCACGGGCGAGTATTCCGGCGTCGGCCTGACCATCACCTCCGAGGGCGGTCTGGTGAAGGTCATCTCGCCGATGGACGACAGTCCGGCGGGCCGCGCCGGCGTCCAAGCGGGCGACGTCATCAGCGCCATCGACGGCCAGAACGCCGCCGGCCTGACCGTGTCCGAGGTCTCCGAGAAGCTGCGCGGCGCCATCGGCGCCAGCGTCACCGTCACCTTCCTGCGCGACGGCGAGGAGCCCCGCGAGGTGGTCCTGACCCGCGAGGTCATCAAGGTCGAATCCGTCACCGGCCGTCTGGAAGGCGACTTCGGCTATCTGCGCATCTCGACCTTCAATGAGAACACCGGCCGTGAGCTGACCGAGACCATCGAGCGCCTCAAGCGCGAGAAGCCCGGCATCAAGGGCTATGTCCTGGACCTGCGCAACAACGGCGGCGGGCTGCTGACCGCGGCCATCGACGTCTCCGACGCCTTCCTGGAACGCGGCGAGATCGTCAGCCAGCGCGGGCGCAAGCCGGACGACATCGAACGCTACGCCGCCAAGCCGGGCGACCTGAGCGGCGGCCTGCCGGTCGTCGTCCTGATCAACTATGGATCCGCTTCGGCGTCCGAGATCGTCGCCGGCGCCCTCAAGGATCAGGAGCGGGCGACGGTCGTCGGCCTGACCAGCTTCGGCAAGGGCTCGGTGCAGACCGTCATCCCGCTGCGCGGCGGCGCCGACGGCGCCCTGTCGATCACCACGGCGCGCTACTTCACCCCGTCGGGCCGCTCGATCCAGAAGATCGGCATCGAGCCGGACCTGGAGGTCGCGCGTTCCGAGGCCGAGGCCCGCATCGTCTCGCGCTCCAGCTTCATCTATTCGGAAGCCGCCTACGCCACGGCGCTGGACGCCTCCATCGGCGCCGAGCGCAAGGGCGCCCACACCCCGCAAGAGGCGCCCGGCAAGGACTTCGACAAGACCAAGGACTATCAGCTGCAACGCGCGCTGGATGTCCTGCGCGCGGGCGGCGACCTGACCAAGCTGGCCGCCGCGCCGGACACGGTCGTGGTCACTGCGCCGGGCTCCAAGCCGCTCGAGACGGCTGAGGTGGATGAGCCGAAGCCGGACGATGCGACGCCGGACTGATCGGCGTCGCCCCGATTTTCTGAGCGGACGTCAACGTGGTGAACGGGGTGTTAGGGTTTCTTAACCGGCGCTGGGGATAAGTGAGGATCGAGGAGCGCCGCGTCGTGTGGTTCTCCAGTTCCCGCCCCTGTCGTTCGAGCGCCGCCCTGTCCATGTTCGCCAAGCGCCAGTCCGCCCTCGCCGCCGCCGCCGGTCTGCCGCCGGAGGATCGGTCGCGCTTCAACCTCGACACCGTCGTCGTCGCGCTGAGGAAGCCGCCGGTCGCCGTGGCGTCTGCGGGCCTCTTCGTTCTGGCCGCCGGGGCCTTGTTCGTGGCCGTCATGGGCGACCCGCGCGCAGGCGCGCCCTCGGCCCGGGTGGCTCTGCAACGCCCCGCCGCAGCAGCTGATCCTGCGCCCACCGGCGCTGACGCCTTCTCCATGAGCGGCCTGGACCTTTATCAGGACATGGCCGGCGTCGATCCCGCTTTGCTGGACCCCAATGGCGCCGCGGGGGGCGAGGCGCTGATCACTCTGCCGGACGGCGCCAGCGTGGCGGGCGGTTCGGCCATCGCCGCGCCCGTTCGTGCGCCGTCGAATCCTCTGCCCAAGGCCCCGATCGCGGGCCTGTTCTCGCCCGGCCCCAACGGCCCCCTGCCGCGCATCGCGCCCGACGGCCGCGTCCCGGCCCAGGCCTATGCCCGCCCCTTCCGCTCGAACGGCAAGCCCATGGTGTCCCTGGTCGTCGGCGGCCTGGGCCTGAACGCCGTCACCACCCGCGCCGCCATCGAGCGCCTGCCCGCCGAGGTGACGCTCAGCTTCGTGCCCTATGCCGAAGGGCTTCAGGCCTGGATCGACATGGCCCGCGCCCAGGGTCACGAGGTGATGATCGAGCTGCCGATGGAGCCCACCGGCTATCCCGACAACGATCCCGGTCCCTACACCCTGCTGTCCAGCGGCGGCGCCGACGACGTGGAGGCCAAGCTGGACTGGCTGCTGGGCCGCGCGACCGGCTATTTCGGCGTGACCAACTATCTGGGCGATCGCTTCGCTGCGTCGGACGAGGGCATGGGCGCCATGTTGGCCGTGCTGCGTCAGCGGGGGGTGGCCTTCCTGGACGACGGCTCCATGCGCAGGAAGCCCGGCGCCTTCGCCCGCGCCAGCGCCGACCGCATCATCGACGAACAGCAGAGCCCGGCCGCCATCATGGGTCAGCTCAACGCCCTGGAAGCCGCCGCCAAGACGCGCGGCGCCGCCTTGGGGACCGGTTTCTCCTATCCCGTCACCGTCGAAGCCGCCGCCCGCTGGACGGCCGGGCTTGAGGCGCGCGGCCTGCAACTGGCCCCGGCCTCGGCCATGACGCGCCGTCCGGGGCGGTAGCGGCTAGATCAACACCGCCGACAGCCAGGCGCCGACGAACGAGGCGGTGGCCAGGATCAGGAGCAGGCCTTCGAAGGGGGAGAGCGTCCAGGCTGAGCGTCTGCGGCGGATTCGGCTGTCCATCTGTGCCTCTCACTGGTGATGATGACCTTGAGGGCCAAAGCCGCAGCACCACGGATCGGCAGGGGCTGGCCATAGAGGCCTCGCCACAGCACATCCATCGCGCGATCAGCTTCCCCCAAGGGTTCCATGCGCGCATTGGGCCATCGTCGGTCGGCTGTCGTCGCCATCAAATGTTAGGTCTTGTGGACAACGTCGGTTTTTGTGTTCGAGGGCAAAAGCCTAGGCTGTGGATCAGCCCTGAGCCGCTGCTTCGCGAATCCGGCCGACCATGCTGTTCAGGCCGTTGGCGCGCTGGCGGGTGAGGGCGGCGGGCAGGCCCAGCCGATCCAGCGCCGCGCGGGCGTCGAAGGCCAGGATCTCGTCGGGCAGGCGGCCCGAGTAGAGCTTCAGCAGCAGGGCGATATTGCCCTTGGACAGGGCGCTGTCGCTGTCGGCGTCGAAGAACAGGCGGCCGTCGGCGCGGCGGGTCGACAGCCAGACCTGGGCGGCGCAGCCCGGGACCTTGTTGGCCTCGACGCGGGCGTGCTCCGGCAGAGGCGGCAGGCCCTTGCCCAGGTCGATGACGTATTCGATCCGACCCTCCCAATCGCCCAGCAGGTCGAACTCCTCGACCAGTTCGGCCAGGGTTTCGTCGAGGGTCAGGGCGGGGACGGCGTCGGTCGAGATCATGCGTGCGACATAGGCCCCGACGACGCGGACGACAACCGTCGCGCTCACGCCTCAGGTCTGACCATGCGCCGTTTTGGGACAGTCGCCCGCGAGGCGAGCGGCCTTTGGTCGGCCTTGGTCGAGGTCTAGACTGCACGGTTGGACCCACCGCCCCAAAGGCCCGGATTGAAGCCGTCGCCCGCCCTGTTCGAGCCGATCCGTTCGCCCGACGCGCCTGACGCCCGGGACGGCGCCGCCGTGGCCGCCTGGCACGCGGGATGGGCGGCGGCGGTCGGCCTGATGGCTTTGGGGGGCGACTGGCTGGGACGCGGCGGCGCAGGCGGCGCCCTGGACCTGGGGGCGTCGGCGGCCCTGGCCATGGCGACCCCGGGCTTGCTGGGGCTGTTGCTGCTGGCCCGCGACGGACGTTCGGTGCGGGCCGCCCTGCTTGCGGCCTGGTGTCTGGCCGCCGTCTCGGCCTCGGCTTTGTCGGGAGGACTGACGGGGCCGCTGGGCGCCTTCGTCTTCATGCCCCTGATCGCCGTCGTGGCGCTGGGGCTCTCGCCATGGGTCCTGTTCGGCGCGCTGGGATCGGCGCTCGCCGCGCTGGCGGGGCTGATGGCGGCGGGCGTCAGCGAGGTCGCGCCCGGCATGACGCCCAACACGGCGCCCGGCCTGGCGACCGTCGCGGCCCTGTTGACCGTGGGGGCGGCGGCCCTGGCCTTTCGGATCAGCGGCGGCGCCCAGGGGCGTCGTCGATCCGCCGTCGAAGGCGCAGTGGCCCAGGTCGAGACGGTTCTGGCCGGCCAACCCGGTCTGACCCTGGTGCTGGACGCCTCGGGCGCCGCCCTGGCCGCCTATGGCGCGGCCCCGGCGGCCTTGCCGGTCGACCCCCTGTTCGACGAGGGCCTGGTCGCCGCCGTCCATACGCCTGACCGCCCCGCTGTTCTTGCCGCCCTGGCCAAGGCCGCCGCCGGGACGGAGGCTCAGGTGAGCTTTGCACCGCGTCTGGCGCTGGATCGTCGCATCCTCCTGGTCCTGCGGCGGCTGGAGGCGAGGCAGAGCGAACCCCTGCGGCTGATCGCCGTGGCGCTGGACGCCACCTTGCAACATGCGCGCGAGGCCGGCCTCGACGCCGCCCGCGCCGAGGCCGAGGCCCAGAACGCCGGCAAGTCGCGCTTCCTGGCCCACATGAGCCACGAACTGCGAACGCCGCTGAATGCGGTGATCGGCTTCTCGGACATCATGCGCCAGCAGTTGTTCGGCCCGATCCCGCCGCGCTACGCCGAGTATGCCGAGGCCATTCACAAGGCCGGCGGCCATCTGCTGGAGCTGATCAACGACGTGCTGGACGTCAGCCGCATCGAGGCGGATCGCTACGAGCTCAACATCGAGCGCTTCGATGTGCGCGAGACGGTCTCTGCGGCCCTGGCTCTCGTGCGGGTGCAGGCCGACGACAAGGGCGTCGATCTGGCCGCCGTCCTGCCGCCCGAGGCCCTGACCATCGCCGCTGATCGCCGGGCGGTGAAGCAGATACTGCTGAACCTGCTGTCCAATGCGGTGAAGTTCACGCCGTCCGGGGGGGCTGTCACTGTCACGGCCGAGGCCCTGGGCGAAAGTCTGGAACTGAACGTGGCCGACACTGGGGTCGGCGTTTCGCCCGAGGACCTGGCCCGGCTGGGCCGCCCGTTCGAGCAGGCGGGCGGCGCCGAACAGAGGGCGCAGGGCACGGGGCTGGGCCTGTCGCTGGTCCGCGCCCTGGCCGAACTGCACCAGGGGACGATGGCCATCGACAGCACCCCGGGCGAGGGCACCGCCGTGACCGTCCGCCTGCCTGTCGTCGTCGCCCGCCCCGCCATGGAGGGCGAGGCCGAGGTCATTCCCCTGAACCGCAGCGCCTGAGACGCCGTCAGACCTTCAGAGTGAACTCGCCGCGTTTCAGATCGATCATCACGCTGTCAAACAGACCCAGGATATCGACGCCCATCAGCATGGCGGGCCTGTCAGCGGCCCCCCAGATGTCAAATGTGTGCAGATCGCCGACCAGGACAGGCACGCGGGAAATCGTCACGCCGGCGAAGCCCAGGGCAGGGAGCAGCATCACGTCGACCGGGGCGGTCCGCCCGGTAGGGGACTGGACCCTCGATCCTGTGGCTCCGCCGTCGAGCGCCGCAGGCGTGGCGCGTCCGGCGGCGGCTGCGGCGCGATTGAGCACCGAGACGCCGGCGCCCGAGTCGATGATCCCTATCCCGGGCGTCGATCCGACGCGGATGGGGATGGAGAGTAGATCGCCAAAGCGCGGAAGCGGCGTGGCGTTCAGGCGGGCGGAAGGATTGACGGGATCAAAAAAGCCGCGGGCTACGCTGCGTGATCTGGCGATGCGCGTCCTGGCCTGGCCTTTGAAATTCAGCAATAATCTATGGTTAGTGAGCAGGTCGGCGCCCAGAAGGCCGTCGAGGCCGTCCATCGCTAGTCGATTGCCGACGGCCAGCCGCACGCCCCTTGCGGTCAGCGCATCGCTATGAAGGCGATCAGCCCGGACTGAAGGCGTTTCTTCACGACCGACGAGGGTGTGCATCGTCAGGGTCTCGCCCAGAGCCAGGCCCAGGGGCGCAATGAGATCGGATGCGATGACGGAACAGTTTGCGGCGCTGTCCACCGCGAACTTCAGCGCGCGGCTGTCATTGATCTGGACCGGGACCGTGACACGCCCCCGATCAAGGCCGCTTGTGCCGAACTCGGCGGCGCGGTCTTGCGCGGATGACGAGCCGGCGAACGGGGCGCAGACAAGCAACCCGCCCGAAAATACCCGTCTGCGGTCGATGGCCAAGGCGTGCTTCGGTTGAACCTCATCCATTCGAACATTGGGCGCTCAGACGGACGCCTTCGCAAGCGAAACAATGTTCGTTTCGAGAGGGGCCTTATTGATTGGCCACCAGTCGCGGCCGGGCCGGGGATAGATCGCGATCCAGACGGAAGCGGCCGACCTGTTGGTTCAGGCTGACGGCTTCGTTGGCCAGTTGGCGGGCGGCGGCGGTGGCTTCTTCGGTCATGGCCGCGTTCTGCTGGGTGATGTCGTCCATCTCGCCCATGGTGCGGCGGACGCGGGCCAGACCCTCGGCCTGGTCCTGGGCCGAGCCGGCGATGCCGCTGGCCAGGCCGTCGATGGCCACCACGCGACCGCCGATCCGCTCCAGCGCCTCGCCGGTGCGTTCGACCAGATCGACCCCGCGCGCGACTTGGGCGGAAGACGTCGAGATCAGGGTGCGGATTTCGCCCGAGGCCTCGGACGAACGCTGCGCCAGGGCGCGGACTTCCTGGGCCACGACGGCGAAGCCGCGACCGGCGTCGCCGGCGCGCGCCGCCTCGACCCCGGCGTTCAGGGCCAGCAGGTTGGTCTGGAAGGCGATCTCGTCGATCAGGCTGGTGAAGCGGGCGATGCCGGTCGAGGATTCGGCGATGGCGTGGATGGCGGCGACGGCTTCGCCCACCACCTGGCTGCTGGCTTCGACGTCGATGCGGGCGGCGGCCAGGGCCTCGGCGGTCTGGCGGGCGTTGTCGGCGGTCGAGGCCACGGCGCGGGCGATGGCGTCGGCCTCGTTGACCGTGCGCTCCAGGTTGGCGGCCTGACGCTCGGTGCGGCTGGCCAGGTCTTCGGAAGCGGTCGCCAGCTGGTTGGACCCGGCGCTCAGGCTCTGGACGCTGTCGGCCACCGCGCGCACGGCGGTGCGCAGGGCGCGGGTCGCGGCGTGGAAGTCGTTCTGCAGGCTGCGGTACTGTTCGGGGAAGACGCCGGGGATGGTCGTCGACAGGTCGTTCTCGGCCAGATCGTGCAGGGCGGCGCCCAGGGCGCGGACCACCTCGGTCTGACGCGCTTCGGCCTCGTCATGCGCAGCCTGAACCTTGTCGCGCTGGTCTTGCAGGACTTCGAGATAGATGGAGATGGCCAGGTCCATGTCCAGCATGACCCGCTGGGTCAGCTCGGCGACGGCTTCGGCGGTGACGCGGTCGTGCTCACGCCTCTTGGCCCAGAACTTCCGCGGGCGCTCGGCGATGGCGCGGGTCAGGTGGGCCAGGATGACGCTGTAGCCGCCGATGTACCAGCGCGGCTCCAGGCCGATGCGGGCGTGGACATGGCCGATGGTGCGCACGGACTTGGCGTAGTCCTCGTCGGCGCGGCCGTCGATGATGGCGTCCCAGTGGCGCTCCTGCGCCTTGCTGGCGGCGCTGATGTGCGTCTCGTCACGGAAGAAACGACGCGTGGTCGGCTCGGCGCGCACCCGATCATAGAAGGCGGCCAGGGCGATGGGCGCTTCCTTGCGCAGCAGCGGACCCATGGCCCGATACCCTGCCGAGGCCGGGCCCAGGCCCATGAAAGTCATGCGATGTTCGATGTCTTCGCCCGCCATATTCGAGGTTCTCTACGCAACGCTACTCAGGCGCAGGGGAGCGCGCCTGCTTATCCCTTTGAAGCTTAGGGGTATTGCGGCCCTTAAGAGAGGGGTGCGTAGAATCCCTTAGGCGCCCGCAAGTGTCGGCGCTGAGTGTCATATAAAGATATCCTTATGGGTTGATTGCTCCGGCGGACGGGCCGCGCTATAGCGACACGTTGAAAATCCTCGCCGCGAGAACCCCTGCATGACCGACTACATCGTTCGCGACATTTCCCTGGCCGACTTCGGCAACAAGGAAATCGCCATCGCCGAAACCGAAATGCCGGGCCTGATGGCGCTGCGCGACGAGTTCGGCGCCGCCCAGCCGCTGAAGGGCGCCCGCATCGCCGGCAGCCTGCACATGACCATCCAGACGGCGGTTCTGATCCAGACGCTGGAAGCTCTGGGCGCTGAAGTACGCTGGGCCTCGTGCAACATCTTCTCGACCCAGGACCACGCCGCCGCCGCCATCGCCGCCGCCGGCACGCCGGTCTTCGCCACCAAGGGCGAGACCCTGGAAGAATACTGGGACTACGCCCACAAGATCTTCGAATGGGCTGACGGCGGCTATCCGAACCTGATCCTCGACGACGGCGGCGACGCCACCCTGCTGTGCGTGCTTGGCCCCAAGGCCGAGAAGGACATCTCGGTCCTGTCGAACCCGCAGAACGAGGAAGAAGAAGCCCTCTACAAGGTGATGAAGCGCTACATCGCCGAAAAGCCCGGCTTCTACTCGGCCATTCGCGACGCCATCGGCGGCGTGTCGGAAGAGACGACCACGGGCGTGCACCGCCTGTATCAGATGGCCGAGCGCGGCGAGCTGCCGTTCCCGGCCATCAACGTCAACGACAGCGTCACCAAGTCCAAGTTCGACAACCTCTACGGCTGCCGTGAGAGCCTGGTCGACGCCATCCGTCGCGGCACCGATGTCATGCTGTCGGGCAAGGTCGCCGTGGTCTGCGGCTACGGCGACGTGGGCAAGGGTTCGGCCGCTTCGCTGCGCAACGGCGGCGCCCGCGTCATCGTCACCGAAATCGACCCGATCTGCGCCCTGCAAGCCGCCATGGAAGGCTATGAGGTCCAGACCCTGGAAGACGTCGCCGACAAGGCCGACATCTTCGTCACCACGACGGGCAACAAGGACGTCATCCGCCTCGAGCACATGCGGGCGATGCGCAACAACGCCATCGTCTGCAACATCGGCCACTTCGACTCGGAAATTCAGGTCGCCGCCCTGAAGAACTTCAAGTGGGACGAGATCAAGCCTCAGGTCCACCACATCGAGTTCCCGGACGGCAAGAAGATCATCCTGCTGTCGGAAGGCCGTCTGGTGAACCTGGGCAACGCCACGGGCCACCCGTCCTTCGTGATGTCGGCCTCCTTCACCAACCAGACCCTGGCCCAGATCGAACTGTGGACCAACGCCAAGTCCTATCAGAACCAGGTCTACACCCTGCCCAAGCACCTGGATGAGAAGGTCGCCTTCCTCCACCTGGCCAAGCTCGGCGCTAAGCTGACCCAACTGACCCAGGAACAGGCCGACTACATCTCGGTCCCCACCGACGGTCCGTTCAAGCCGGAACACTACCGCTACTAGGACCCGGTGAAGGTCTGAATGCAGAAGCCCCGCGTCGTCGCCGACGCGGGGCTTTTCTTTGGGCGTCATCTTGCCCGTCATCCCGGCCGCAGCCGTAGGCGTAGGCGGAGAGCCGGGACCGCCCGGAACACCGCCGTCAACGCTTCTGGCGGTCCCGGATAGCGGCCTCGCCGCTTCCGGGATGACGGAGTGGGGTCAGGCCGCGTCGCGCGGGTCGTAGACGTCGATCTCGCGCCCCATCAGACCCGTCTCGAAGTCCATGAAGATGTCGATCAGTTCGTCGACCCCGACCGGCGGCGCCTTGGGGCCGAAGCGGAAGCGCCAGAAGCTGACGATGTGCTGCACCGCCCCCAGCTGATCGCCCAGGCGGGCGAACAGGGCGGGGGCCTCCAGCAGGAAGTCGCGGAAGGCCAGCGGCTTGCCGTCGCGCGTCAGCCCCGCATAGGCGTCGTCATAATACCGCAGGGTGCGGCTGACCTCTTCGCAGGTCTTCATGATGCGGCCCCGCAGAACCGACCGTCCGCGATCAATATATTCCTTGGCCGCACGGTCGCTGGGACCGACCGGCTTGACCGTGCCCACCTCGTCGGCGACCACGACGATGTCGTTCATCAGGCTGGCCAGGGTCCACTTGTAGTAGAGGAAGCCCTTCCAGCAGAAGACGCCCTCCTGATACTGCTCCGGCTCCAGCCGCAGGGTGGCGCGCAGCGCCTCCAGCCGGTCGCCGGGGGCGTTGGACAGGATCTTCGACGCCATGCGCGCCGTCGACCCGACCGCCGCCACGCCGTCGCCCATGCTGAGCGTGACCAGAGGCTCGATCTCGCTCTGGACGAAGGTCAGCATCCGCTCCAGGTCCGCCTCGCTGAGGGCGAAATAGCAGGGGGCCGCGTCGACCTCGCCCCGCCGCAGCTGTTCGCGCAGCAGGAAGGGGTCCAGCGACGGCAACTGATCCATCAGCCGCAGGGTCTTCAGGTCGGGATGGTCGGCGGCGATCCCGAACGCCTCCTGCATGGCGCGCTCGAACCCGATCTGGTTGACGAAGACGAAGCGGCCGCCGGTCTTCAGGTCGGCGCTGTCGATCGGCACGACCACCTTGGTCGCCACCTGGCGGCGACCGGGAAAGGAGTCGGTCTCGTTGCGCCGCAGCCGGTGCTTGATGATCAGCGAGGTGTTCAGCGCCGGGGTGCGGAACATGGGGCGTTCGTGCCAGTCGTCGGTGTCGCCATGCTCGTCATAGACCTTGAGCAGGTTCAGCACCCGCGCCGTGGAGGCGGTGCGGCGCAGGTGTTCCAGGTTGCGAACGGCGCGATCAGTCATGGCGGCGACACTGCCCGGCAAAGATGACTAACGGCTTAGCTGGCAAAGAAAGAGGGCCGCCTCATGAGAGACGGCCCTTTGCAGTTTGGGGAGGAAGACGGGATCAGAAGGTCGTCGTCACCGACACCCAGAGGCGGCGCGGCTCCTGGTTGTTGGCGTATTCCGGCGCATAGGCGACCGGCGCGCCATAGGGCTTGAGGCTGACGAAGTCCTTGTTGAACAGGTTGTAGACGGTGGCGTTGATCGTGACCCGCTCGGTCACGTCGTACGATCCGCCCAGGTGGAACAGCTCATAGGCCTTGTAGTCGCCCCAGGCGTCGCGGGCGGCGCCCAGGCCCCGGAAGCGCTCCGACCGATACTCGCCGCGCAGCCACAGGTTCAGCTTGTCAGTGGCGTTCCAGCGCAGGTTGGCGTTGACCATGTGCTCGGGGGTGTCGGTCAGGGGCAGGCCCTTGGCCGCGCCCGACTTCTGCTCGCTGTCGGTGTAGGTGTAGTTGCCCGACAGGGTCCAGTCAGGGGCGAAGCGCCAGCGCGCCGCCGTCTCGACGCCGCGCGTCACGGCCTCGTCCACATTCACCTGCTGGCCGAAGGCGGCGACGGTGGAGATGTAGGGGGTGTAGAATCCGACGTCGAAGCAGCCCGAGGTATTATATCCACCAGCCGTGTACTGGGCCTGGCTCAGACCGAACAGGCAGTTGGCGACCTGCGGACCGGCGGCGATCTTGTCCTGGAATTCGTTGTTGAAGACGGTGACATTGGCCCGGAAGGTCGAGCCGTTGTCGTAGAAGACGGCGATCTCGCTGGAGGTCGAGGTCTCCGGCTTCAGACCCGGCGAGCCCAGCAGGGGCAGACGGCCCTGCGCGCCGAAGCCGTTGATGCCCTCGGCCAGTTGCTCCAGACGCGGGGTCTTGAAGCCCTGGCTGACGCCGCCCTTGAGGGTCCACTCCGGCGAGGCGTTCCACACCAGATAGGCGCGCGGGCTGAAGTGCGAACCGAACTTGGAATGGTCGTCGTGACGCGCGCCCAGGGTCAGCGCCAGGCTGTCGGTGAAGCGCCATTCGTCCTCGGCGAACAGGGCCCACTGGGTGTGCTCGAACGTCGTCGGGGCCACGCCGTCGACCATTTCGGCGTCCCAGTACTGGCCGCCCACGGTGAAGGTGTGGTTGCGCCACTGCGAGAACAGCTTGGTGTCGAAGATGGTGTTTTCCGACACCAGGTCCCGCGCGCCGCCGGCGCCCGCCACCCCGTTGGGGATGATGCGGCCGATGGTTTCCGTCCTGCCGAACGACAGGTTGGATTCCAGCACGCCGAACGGCAGACGCCAGTTGTGGGCCAGGGCGTACTGGTCGCGGTTGAACTCCAGCGCATCGCCATAGCCGCCGGCGGTGGTGTTGGTGCCCATCTGACCCTTGGCGTTGTCGTACCACTGGCGCGACACGTCCACGTCCAGCCACAGGTCGTGGTCGGCGTGCGGCGTCAGGGTCAGGCGGCCGCCCAGGGTCCAGATCTCGTTCTCGGTCGAGCTGCGGCCAAAGCCTGAGACGGGGGTCTCCACGCCATCGACATTTGCAAATTTCAGGGCTGACTGCTCGCGCGTCAGATACGACCCGCGCACGGCCAGACCCATCAGGTCCTTCACCAGCGGGCCGTTGGCGTAGAAGTCGCCGCCCCAGAGGTCGCCGAAATCATCGTCGCCTTGCAGGGTGTAGTTGGCCGAGGCCGAGCCGCCCCAGACGTCGCCGACCTTGCGGGTGATGATGTTGACCACCCCGCCCATGGCGTCGGACCCGTACAGGGTCGAGACCGGGCCGCGCACGACCTCGACGCGCTCGATGGCCGAAACCGGCGGCATGAAGCTGCTGGAAGTTTCGCCAAAGCCGTTCGGCGTGACGCTGCCGGCCGTGTTCTGACGGCGGCCGTCGATCAGGATCAGGGTGTAGTCCGAGCCCATGCCGCGGATGTTGATGGTCTGGCCGCCGGTCTTGCCGACGGCCGCGCCCACGTCGACGCCCTCGATATTGGTCAGGATCTCGGCGACCGAGGTGGCGCGCATCTCCTCGATGTCCTTGCGCGGGACGACGCTGATCGAGGCCGGGGCCTGGGTGATGCGTTGTTCAAAGCCGGACGCCGTAACCACCACATCGGCGATCCGGGTCGTGGACTGGCGCTGCTCCTCCGTCAGGTCCTCGGCGTTCGCGGCCTGACCCGTGGCGAGGGCGGCCAGGGCAGAGGCGGCCAGCAGGGTCGAGCGGCGAGAGACGGCGAAGAAAGACATGAACAGCCCCGTTAAGTTGCGAGCGCTTCTCAACATCAGCAACCGTGGCGTGGCAATGGGGGTGTGCGAATACGTCGCAATTGCGTGAGCCTTCATCAAGCGTTGCGGACGCTGGCGCAGACGAGGCGCGAGGCCTAGAAGGCGGACATGGAAATCTTCGACATCCTGATCCTCATCGCCATCGCGGCGGTCACCATCACCCTCGGTTTCGGCGTCTACACCCTGTATCGCGGCGGTGATTTCGCCCGCACCAACTCGAACAAGCTGATGCGGCTGCGCGTCGTGCTTCAGGCCGTGGCGGTGCTGCTGCTGATGGGCGGGATGTGGTGGAAATCCACGCACGGCGGCTGAGACGACAAGCAAGCTGAGGGGCGAAAAGCATGGTCACGCTGAACAAGATCTACACGCGCACCGGCGACGGCGGGCAGACCCGCCTGGCCTCGGGCGCGCCGGTGTCCAAGACCGATCTGCGGGTCGAGGCCTATGGGACAGTCGATGAACTGAACGCCGTCATCGGCGTGGCCCGTCTGAACAGCGGCCAGAATGATCGCATCGACGCCATGCTGGGCCGTATCCAGAACGAGCTGTTCGACCTCGGCGCCGACCTGGCCACGCCCTTGGACCCGGCCCCGAAGTGGGAGGCCCTGCGCATCATCGCCTCGCAGGTCGAGCGCATCGAGACCGAAATCGACTGGATGAACGAGAGCCTGAAGCCGCTGGACAGCTTCATCCTGTCGGGCGGTTCCGCCCTGTCGGCCCACCTGCACCTGGCGCGCACGGTCTGCCGCCGGGCCGAGCGCGACGCCATTCGCCTGATGGAATCGGGCCAGCAGGTGAACCCGGAGGCCGTCCGCTATCTGAACCGCCTGTCGGACCACCTGTTCGTCGCCGCCCGCCGCGCCAACGCCAACGGCGCCGCCGACATCCTGTGGAAGCCCGGCGCAACGCGCTGAAATATCACTGCCGTCATCCCGGAAGCGGCGCAGCCGCTATCCGGGACCGCAGGAAGCACTGACGGCGGCGTTTTGGGCGGTCCCGGCTCTCCGCTGACGCTTCGGCCGGGATGACGCCTTGTTATCGCTGCTGCAAGGCCTCGACCCGGACCCGTTCGGCGGCGGTCGCGGCGTCGCGGGCGCGCTTCTCGGCGGTCAGCCGGTTTTCGATCTCGACCAGTTCCTTGTTCTTCTCGGCCGAGGCCTCGGCGCGGCTGACGCCGATGGGGCGGCCGGTGATTTCAGCGATCGAGATGGGCTGGGCGCAGATGCGGCTTTCGATGTCGTACCACTTGCCTTCGGCCTCGCAGCGCTCGCCCGGTTCCATCCAGTAGCGCTGGAACACGAAGACCCCGGCGATCATCAGGCCGAAGATGCTGAAGAAGAGGACGCTCAGGCGGCCCAGGGTCAGGAAGCGTTTCATGCGGGTCTCATAGTTCAAAATTGCGCCGCGGACACGAACAGAGTTCACGTAGCGTTACGTTGACAGGCCGGTTTCGTCGGTCCAATCCCTGCTCCGACATTTCGAAGACCAAGTGGATAGGCTCATGAAGGTACTCGTCCCGGTGAAACGGGTGATCGACTATAACGTCAAGGCCCGCGTCAAGGCGGACCAGACCGGCGTCGATCTGGCCAACGTCAAGATGAGCATGAACCCCTTCGACGAGATCGCCGTCGAAGAGGCCGTTCGGCTCAAGGAAGGTAAGGAGCATCACGCGGCGGGCACGGCGACGGAAATCGTCGTGGTCTCCATCGGCGTGACCCAGGCCCAGGAAACCCTGCGCACGGCCCTGGCCATGGGCGCCGATCGCGGCGTTCTGATCCAGTCGGACGCCGACCTGGAGCCGCTGGCCGTCGCCAAGCTGCTCAAGGCGGTGGTCGATGAAGAAAAGCCGGACCTGGTCCTGATGGGCAAGCAGTCCATCGACGGCGACAACAACGCCGTGGGTCAGATGCTGGCCGCCCTGCTGGACTGGCCGCAAGCCACCTTCGCCGGCAAGCTGGTGATCGGCGACGGCAAGGCGACTGTCACCCGTGAAGTCGACGGCGGTCTGCAGACCGTGGCGGCGACCCTGCCGGCCGTTGTCACCGTGGACCTGCGCCTCAACACCCCGCGCTATGCTTCGCTGCCCAACATCATGAAGGCCAAGAAGAAGGAGATCGCGGTCAAGGCGGTCGCCGACTACGGCGTCGATGTCGCGGATCGCCTCAAGGTCCTCAAGGTGACGGAGCCGCCGAAGCGTTCGGCGGGCGTCAAGGTCGCCGACGCGGCCGAACTGGTTTCCAAGCTCAAAGACGCAGGGGTTCTGTAATGGCCGTTCTCGTCATCGCCGACCACGACGGCGCGATCGTTCGCGACACCACCCACAAGACGGTGACGGCGGCTCTGGCCCTGTCGTCGGACGTGGATGTTCTGGTGCTCGGCAAGGGCGCGCAGGCCGTGGCTGACGCCGCCGCCAAGATCGCCGGCGTGCGCAAGGTCCTGCTGGCCGAGGGCGACGCCGTGGCCCACGGCCTGGCCGAGGCCGTCGAAGCCACCGTCCTGCCGCTGGCCGCTGGCTACGACGCCATCCTGTCGCCCGCCACCACGGACGGCAAGAACTTCGCCCCGCGCCTGGCTGCCAAGCTGGACGTCGCCCCGATCTCGGACATCGTCGAGGTCGTCTCGGCCGATACCTTCGTGCGTCCGATCTACGCCGGCAACGCCCTGGAAACCGTGCAGTCGGCTGACGCCAAGAAGGTCATCACCGTGCGCCCGACGGCCTTCGCCGCCGCCGCTGAAGGCGGCTCGGCCTCGGTCGAGAGCGTCGCCGCCGGTGAAGCGCCCAAGACCGCCTTCGTCTCCGAGGAAATGGTCAAGTCGGACCGCCCCGAACTGGGCGCCGCCAAGATCATCGTCTCCGGCGGTCGCGCCCTGGGCTCGGCCGACGAGTTCCACGCCGTGATGGAGCCCCTGGCCGACAAGCTGGGCGCCGCCATCGGCGCCAGCCGCGCCGCTGTCGACGCGGGCTACGCCCCCAACGACTATCAGGTCGGCCAGACCGGCAAGGTCGTGGCCCCGGCCCTCTACATCGCCATCGGCATCTCGGGCGCCATCCAGCACCTGGCCGGCATGAAGGACTCCAAGGTCATCGTCGCCATCAACAAGGACGCCGACGCCCCGATCTTCCAGGTCGCCGACTACGGCCTGGTCGCCGACTACAAGACCGCCGTGCCGGAACTGATGGCCGCCCTGGGCTGATCGGTTCGCACGCTGAACCTGAAGCGCGCCGGATGGGAAACCGTCCGGCGCGTTTTCAATTGGCGCTCCAACTCCCTGCCGTCATCCCGGACGGCCGTCAGGCCGATCCGGGACCCAGGCGCCGGCTCCAGACGCGACATCTCCAGTCAAGGCTCCGCCGCCTGGGTCCCGGATCTTCGGCTCGCAGTCTAGCCTTCGTCCGGGATGGCGGCAGGGAGTTGGCCGCAGGGCTCAGTTGGGCCAAACAGGCCTCATGACCGCCCGCCTCGCCATCAAGCTGACGCCCCGCGCCGCCGCCGACCGCATCGACGGCTGGGACGTCGATCCCGACGGTCGCCCCGTGCTCAAGGTCCGCGTGCGCGCCCAGCCGGTCGAGGGCGAGGCCAACGCCACCCTGACCGCCTTCCTCGCCAAGGCCCTGGGCGTCCCCAAGCGCGACGTGACCCTGGCGCGCGGCGGCCAGTCTCGGCTGAAGATGATCGAGGTCGAGGGCCTGAGCGAGGCCGAGGTCCGCGACCGCTTGTCCGGTAGCTGACATTTCCCCTTTACGGCGAGGCTGAACCTCCTTTGTATGCCGTCCCATTGTTTGCCCGCTGTCTGCGGGCGCGAGGGGGTCTCGCCCATGTTGCTTAACCGTCTGCGGGGCCCAAGCCTCGCTGTCCTCACCTGCGCGCTCGGCGCCCTGGCCCTGTCGGCCTGCGCCACGACCGGCGACGCCAAGCCCAAGACCGAGACGGCCTCGGCCGCGCCCGCGTCCAAGGATCGCACCATGGCCCCCGGCCTGGACGGTTGGGCCAATGCG
The DNA here is from genome assembly GCF_013386595.1 of Brevundimonas sp. P7753. Classification (NCBI taxonomy): domain Bacteria; kingdom Pseudomonadati; phylum Pseudomonadota; class Alphaproteobacteria; order Caulobacterales; family Caulobacteraceae; genus Brevundimonas; species Brevundimonas sp. P7753. The sequence continues at coordinate 32,778 of NZ_JACARP010000026.1, forward strand.
GACCCCTATCCCTCGACCTATCGCGGTCTGCCGCGTGAAAACCTGGCCCTGGTCGGCGCCACGGTCCTGACCGGCGCCGGTCAGAAGATCGAAGGCGGCGTGGTGATCATCACCGATGGCCGCATCGCCGCGGTCGGCGGGGCGAACACCCCGGTCCCGGCGGGCCACAAGGTGGTCGACGCCCGCGGCCGCTACGTCACGCCCGGCATCATCGACATCCACAGCCACCTCGGCGTCTATCCGTCGCCCGGCGTCATGGGCATGAGCGACGGCAACGAGGCCACCAATCCCAACACGGCCCAGGTCTGGGCCGAACACTCGATCTGGCCCCAGGATCCCGGCTTCAACACCGCCCGCGCCGGCGGGGTGACGACGCTCCAGATCCTGCCCGGCTCGGCCAACCTGTTCGGCGGTCGCGGCGTGACGGTGAGGAACGTTCCCTCCGTCACGATGCAGGGGATGAAGTTCCCCAACGCCCCCTACGGCCTGAAAATGGCTTGCGGTGAGAACCCCAGCCGCGTCTATGGCGGCCGCAACCAGTCGCCGGCCACCGGCATGGGCAATGTCGCCGGCTACCGCGCCGCCTTCATCGCCGCCCGCGACTATAAGGCCAAGTGGGACAAGTGGCGTGACGACGGTCAGGGCACGCCCCCGACCCGCAACCTGCAGCTGGAGACGCTCGCCGGTGTTCTGGACGGCTCGATCCTGATCCAGAACCACTGCTACCGCGCCGACGAGATGGCGGTCATGCTCGATGTGGCCAAGGAGTTCGGTTACAAGGTCACGACCTTCCACCACGCAGTCGAGGCCTACAAGATCGCGCCGATGCTGGCCCGTGAAGGCGTCTGCGCCGCCATGTGGACCGGCTGGTGGGGCTTCAAGATGGAGGCCCTGGACGGCATCGAGGAAAACGCCGCCCTGACCGACGCGCCCGAGGGCTCCTGCGCCGTCATCCACTCCGACGACGCCGAACTGATCCAGCGCCTCAATCAGGAAGCCGCCGCCGCCCTGTCGGCCGGGCGCCGCGCCGGGATGAATATCTCCGAAGAGCACGCCATCCGCTGGATCACCCTGAACGCCGCCCGCTCCATCGGCATCGACAAGGAGACGGGTTCGCTGGAGCCCGGCAAGCGCGCCGACGTGGTGATCTGGAGCGCCGATCCCTTCTCGGTCTACGCCCGCGCCGATCAGGTCTTCATCGACGGCGGTCTGGCCTTCGACCGCGCCAATCCCGCCTACCAGCCCGTATCCGATTTCGAACTGGGTCAGCCCGGCTTCGGCCAGGCCGCCGCCGGCGTCGCCCAGGGAGCTCGCTGAACCATGCGTATCCAAACTCTTCTTGCGGGCGCTGTTGCAGCCCTCGCCCTCGTCGGTCCCGCAGCGGCTCAGGACGTCGCCATCACCGGCGGTCGCGTCCTGACTGGAACCTCGGTGATCGAGAACGGCACCGTCGTCATCCGTAACGGCAAGGTCGTTTCCGTCGGGACCGGCGCGGCCCCGGCGGGCCTGCGCACCATCGACGCGCGCGGCCAGATCGTGACCCCCGGCTTCGTCGCCGTCGATTCCGGCCTCGGCGGTTCGGAAGTCGGCTCGGTGCGCGGCTCCAACGACCTGTCGAACAACGCCAACACCCTGAGCGCGGCGTTCGACCTGTCCTACGGCCTGGACCCCTGGTCCTTCACCCTGCCGGTCGCCCGCCTCGGCGGCGTCACCCGCGCCGTGGTCACGCCCCAGCACGCGGGCTCGGGCGGCGGCCACAGTCACGACGACAGCGACTTCGCCGGGGCCGGTCACGGCGGCTATCAGTCGCCAGGCCTGTTCGCCGGTCAGGCGGCGGTGATCAAGCTGGGCGGCGCCGACATCCTTGTGAAGCCGCGCGTGGCCATGGTCGCCCCCTTCGGCGAGGCCGGAAAGGGCGTGGCCGGCGGCGCGCGCGGGGCCGAGTTCGTCCTGTTCAAGGAAACCCTGGCCGAGGTTCGCCTCTATGCCCGCAACAAGGCCGCCTATGACCGGGCCGCGCTTCGCGACCTGTCGTTGTCGCGCGCCGATCTGGAAGCCCTGATCCCGGTGGCCAACGGCGCCATGCCGCTGATCGTCAGCGTCAACCGCGCCGCGGACATCCAGCAGGTCCTGCGTCTGGCCCGCGAAGAAGGCGTCAAGGTCATCCTCGACGGCGCCGCCGAAGGCTGGCTGGTGGCCGAGGAGATCGCCGCCGCCAAGGTCCCGGTCCTGCTGCACCCGATCACCAACCTGCCCGGCAATTTCGAAATGCGGGCGGCGCGGATGCAGAACGCGGCGGCGCTGAACGCGGCGGGCGTGGTCATCGCCATCAAGGGCAATGAGGGCTCGACCCACCGCGCCCGCGACATCCGCTACAACGCCGGCAACGCCGTCTCGCACGGCCTGCCGTTTGCGGCGGCGATTCAGGCGATCACGGTCAACCCGGCCCGCATCTTCGGCTTTGACGGCCAGTTCGGCGAGCTGAAGGCCGGCGCGGCGGGCGATGTCGTGGTCTGGTCCGGCGACCCGCTGGAACCGCTGAGCCAGCCCTCGGCGGTCTTCATCGACGGGGTGGAGCAGCCGCTGCAAGCCCGCAACCTGCTGCTGCGCGACCGCTACCGGTCCGGCGGCGAGGGGGCCATGCCGGTGGCCTATCCGCAGTAGAAACGCTCGTCTGGCTGCCCTCTCCCGGCGGGAGAGGGCTTGAGCCTCCAAGAGCGCAGCGATTGGCAAGGCGAAAGGGTGAGGGGCTACGCTTTCAGTCGGCGGACGCCGTTGCGCAGCGGCTCACGCCGAAGGCCGCCGAGCGACCCTCATCCGGCCCTTCGGGCCACCTTCTCCCATCGGGAGAAGGGACTAGATCGCGCGCTCTTCTCCCCGTCTCCGCGACGCGTCATAAGACGCTTATGCCCACCACCCTCTACATCGACGCCGACGCCTGCCCCGTGAAGGAAGAGGTCTATCGCGTAGGCCGCCGCTACGGCCTCAAGGTCTTCGTGGTGTCCAACGCCTGGATCAATGTCCCCCGCGAGCCGCTGATCGAACAGGTGGTGGTGGACGCCGGGCCTGACGTGGCCGACGACTGGATCGCCGAGCGCGCCGCGACCGGCGACATCGTGATCACCGCCGACATTCCCCTGGCCGACCGCTGCCTGAAATCCGGGGCCCAGGCGCTGAAGGCGAACGGCCAGCCCTTTACGCCCGATTCCATCGGCTCGGCCCTGGCCGGGCGCATGGTGGGCGAGCATCTGCGCTCTATGGGCGTGGCCACCAGCGGCCCGCCGCCCTTCTCCAACGCCGACCGTTCGCGCTTCCTTCAGGCCCTGGACACGGCGGTCGTCCGTGCACGGAAAGCCGCTCCGTGAGCCGCATTCCCGAGGACGAGCTGGAGTTCCGCTTCTTCCGCTCCGGCGGTCCGGGCGGCCAGAACGTCAACAAGGTTTCGACTTCGGTCCAGATGCGCTTTGACGTGCGAAACTCGCCCAGCCTGACCGAGCCTGTCAAAGAACGCCTGATGAAGTTGGCGGGCAGCCGGCTGACGCTGGACGGGGTGATCGTCATCACCGCCGTCCGCTTCCGCACCCAGGAGCGCAACAAGGCCGACGCCGTCGCGCGCCTGGACGAGATGGTGGCCGAGGCCTCGATCAAGCCCGTCTATCGCGTGCCGACCCGTCCGACGCGCGCCTCCAAGGAGCGGCGGTTGAAGGGCAAGTCGACCCGCTCCACCATCAAGAGCGGGCGGGGCAAACCGTCGCTGGATTAATCCCGGGCCGGGCGGAACAGCAGGGCGGCGATCTGATCCTGATCGTCGAAGGCGATGACCCAGTCGGTGGCCTGTTTCTCGAACACCACCCGGAACAGGTCTGCGCCGTCCTGTTGGCCGACATGGTCGATGGTCTTCAGGGCGCCGAACTGCTGCACCATCGGAGTGACGGTCGTCGCCTGTTCGCGGATCTGGGCCGCCAGATCGTCGCTGAAGACGGAATAGTCGACATTGCCGGACTGGAAGGAGGCGATGGCGGCGCGCAGGGCCTGTTCGGAGCGGGCGATGTCCGGGGCTTCCGCGACCGCCGGCGCTGCGGGGCGCGCGGGCGCAGCTGGCTCGCCAAAGGCGTTGGGCAGGGTCGCCGCCGCCGTCCCGCCGATAGGGGCGGGCGGGGTCGTCTGCGCCGCGACCGGCAGGGCGAACAGGCTTGCACACAGCATGGCGGCGAGGATCGGGGTCTTCATAGGCGGCAGGCTCCGAAGAAACGTCAGGCGACGATCATCGGCCAGAGTGTCAGGACCAAGGCGGCGACCGACGCACAGACGGCGACGGTGACGGCGGCGACCACCCAGGGCCGGGTTCCGGCCTTCTCGATCACCAACGTCTGAGACGACGGCGGGTTCTGCGCCAGATGCGACAAGGCCTTCAGCGTGGCCAAGGCTTCTTCCACCGTCTCCCGGATCTGGGCCTGCGGACCCAGTTCGCGCTTGATCCAGCGCTCGACCACGGGCTTGGCCGCCTCCCACAGGTCATGGTCGGGATTGAGACGCCGCGCCACGCCCTCGACCGAGACCATGGTCTTTTGCAGCAGCACCAGTTCCGGCCTCAGGTGCATGTCGAACAGGGCGGTGATCTCGAACAGCTGGCCCAGCAGGCGCCCCATCGACACCTGGCTGGCCTGACGCCCGATTACCGGCTCGCCGACGGCGCGCAGGGCCTGGGCGAAGGTGTCGACCGAATGGTGCGGCGGCACGTATCCCGCCTCGAAGTGGACCCGGCTGATGCGGTCGTAGTCGCGGCTGATGAAACCCCACAGGATCTCGGCCAGGTAGCGGCGTTCCGCCGGACCCAACCGCCCGACGATGCCGAAGTCGATGGCCGTCACCTTGTCCGGGGCGTCGGCGAACAGATTGCCCTCGTGCAGGTCGGCGTGGAAGACGCCGTGGTCCAGGGCCTGGATCAGGAAGGCGCGCACCACCTTGTCGGCCAGGGCGTCCTTGTCGAGGCCGGGCAGGGCCTCCAGCGCCGGATCGGTCATCGGCAGGCCGGGGGCCCACTCCAGCGTCAGCACCCGCTTGCCGACCCCGTCCCAGACGATGGCGGGAGCGGACATGTAGCCGTCCTTGGCCATGACCTCGGCCAGTTCCGAGGCGGCCGCCGCTTCCAGCCGCATGTCCAGTTCAAGCTGGAGCGAGCGGGCGATGATCTCGACGAAGGCCTGGGGCTCCAGCCGCCGGGCGGGCGCGACGAACTTCTCCACCAGCTTGGCGCCCAGACGCATGGAATCCAGTCCGCGCGCCACGCGGCGCTCGACGCCGGGCCGCAGCACCTTGACCGCCACCTTGCGGCCGTCCGCCAGCCATGCGGGGTGCGCCTGGGCCAGGGACGCGGCGGCGACCGGCTCGCCCAGGTCGCGGAACAGGCTCTCGACCGGACGCCCCAGCGAGCGCTCGATCTCGGCGCGGGCTTCGGACAGGGGGAAGGGCGGCAGCTTGTCCTTCAGCCGGCCCAGATCCTTGGCGAACTGGATGCCGAAGATGTCGGCGCGGGTGGCCAGGACCTGACCCAGCTTGATGGCCACGGGGCCGAGGTGTTCGAAGGCCTGACCGACGCGCTCGCCGGGTCGACCGGCGCGATGCTTCTTGCTGGCCAGCATCTGCACGGCGCCCGCGAACGGACGGGCCCAGACGGGCAGCAGGTGGGTCGCCTCGCGTGGGATCAGGGCGTCGTGGCGCGCCAGCACCCAGCCCCAGCCGATCAGACGGAGCGTCGCGCCCAGCGGATCGCGGACGGGCTCCGGCGTCGGGGCGGCGGGCGGGGTCTTGACGGACAGCCGGCTCAGATCGCCCACCCGTGGTGGATGGCCGCGATGCCGCCCGACAGGTTGGTGACGCTCACGCGGCTGAACCCTGCGTCTTCGATCATGCGCTTGAAGGTCGCCTGATCGGGGAAGCGACGGATGCTTTCGACCAGATACTGATAACTGTCGCGGTCCTTGGCCACCCATTCGCCGATGCGCGGAATGGCGTGGAAGGACCAGGCGTCATAGGCCTTGCGCAGGGCCTCGGTCGTGGGCCGCGAGAACTCCAGGCAGATGAAGCGCCCGCCCGGCTTCAGCGCGCGGCGCGCTTCCTTCAGCGCGCCGGCCACGTCCGACACGTTGCGGATGCCGAAGCTGATCGAATAGGCGTCCAGACAGGCGTCGGGGAAGGGCAGGTTCATGGCGTCGCCGACGCCCCAGGCCATCTCCGGCTCGCCGCCCTTGGCCACCCCGTTCAGGATCATCTCGGCGTTGTAGTCCATGACGATGACGGTGGCGTCCTCGCCGCCGCGCCGCGCCTGCGCCGCGCGCGCCATCTTCGAATAGCGCCGCGCCATGTCGCCGGTGCCCCCGGCCATGTCGAGGATGACCTCGCCCGGCCGGGCGTTCAGCTTGGCCGCCGTGGCGTCCTTCCACAGGCGGTGCACGCCCGCGCTCATCAGGTCGTTCATCAGGTCATAGTTGGACGCGACGGAATCGAAGACGCCGCGCACCATCTGCACCTTTTCCTTCGCGTCCACGTCGCGGAAGCCGAAGGAGGAGGTCTTGCCTGAGGGCGCGCCGGTGGGGGAGGAGCTGTCGGCCTGGGTCATGACAGGGGGTGTAACCCCTCCCGCGCGCGGCGTCATCCGGGGAAGCGTCGCAGCCCTTTGAAAGCCCTCCCCCTCGAGGG
>NZ_JACARP010000242.1:0-525 GCF_013386595.1 Brevundimonas sp. P7753
TCAGAACCTTGCCCGGCTCCTCGTATTTGGGAATGAAGTCGGCGTCGCGCGTCGCCACATAGGCGCGCATGGCGTTCTGCTGCTCGACCGCGGCGGCCAGAACCAGGTCCGAGGTCTTGAACATCTCGGCGGAGGCGGCGTTGGCGGCGTCGGCGCGCTGCAAGACCGTCACGGTCCACAGGACCACCATGGTCGCCGCCCCGCAGGCCGCGATCACGGCGGCGAAGGACAGCATCAGCTTCTTGGGCACGGACAGGTTTTGCAGCATTTTCTACGCTCGGGGGGATGACTGCTGTCTTCCTAACCTCGCGCGGTTCGCCAAAGCCTTAGCGTTTCACCCCGGAAATCTACGTAGGCGAAATCGCCGTTTCTCAGAGCGCCTTCCACACCACCGACAGGGCGGTCAGCAACAGGTAGACGGCGAAGGCCCTTCTCAGCACCCTACGATCAAGCCGATGGGCCAGCCGCGCGCCATAGGGGGCGGTCAGGGCGGTCAACAGCCCCATGATCACCGCCGCCGGGACG
>NZ_JACARP010000243.1:0-474 GCF_013386595.1 Brevundimonas sp. P7753
GCGCCCGCCCGGCCCGCGCCCGGTCTGGACCTGGACGCCCTGGCGGGACCGCCGCGCGTGACGCCGAACCGGGGCCGTCCGGCGGCGGGTCAGCAGGGATCGGGGACCGCGAGCCAGGCGACGGGGCCGCAGATCACGGCCATCTTCAACCAGGTCTATCCGAACTGGATTTTGCCTTGCGACATCCCCGGCGCCGACGAGCTGAGGATTCAGGTTGATCTGACCCTGTCGGCGGACGGGCGGATCACCAAGGGGCCGACCCTGGTCAATCCGCAGTCCAGCGCCGTCTATCGTGCGGCGGCGGACGGGGCGCTGCGGGCCTTGCGTCAGACGGCGCCGTTCGACGTGCCGACGGGCTTCCCCGGCGGCCAGTATCGCCCGACCTTCAACACCGAACGGGCCTGCGCCAATCGGTAGAGCTACGCAGGGCGATCCTCCCCTGCGTAGCGGGGGAGGGGACCATGCGCAGCATGG
>NZ_JACARP010000244.1:0-326 GCF_013386595.1 Brevundimonas sp. P7753
CGCCGGGCAACAGACGTGCGAGGCCGTGCAGCGGGCCGATCAGGCTGGAGGGCGCGTGGGCGGAAGGATGGGCGGTCGTCATGACGCCGCATCATCTGCTCCGGTCTCTGATCGATCCAACGGATAGTTCTGGATTTAACAATCGATAAAAGCGATTGATTGGCCATGACGCTGGAACAGCTCCGTATCTTTGTCGCCGTGGCCGAGCGTCTGCACATGACGCGGGCGGCCGAGGCGCTGAACCTGACCCAGTCAGCGGTCAGCGCGGCGGTGGCGGCGCTGGAGGCGCGGCATGGGACTCAGCTGTTCGACCGTGTGGGGCGCGG
>NZ_JACARP010000245.1:0-625 GCF_013386595.1 Brevundimonas sp. P7753
GTGCTGCTGATCATCTTCATGATCTCGGCGCCGCTGCTGACCGTCGGCGTGCCGGTGGAGCTGCCCAAGACCGAGGCCAGCGCCGTCGAGACGACCGACAAGCCGATCACGGTCTCGATCGACCAGAACGGGGCCATCTTCATCGGCGAGAGCGAAGTCCGCTGGGAGCAGCTGGCGATCCGCGTGGCCGAAGAGGGCGGCGAGAAGGCGCGCGACAAGGCCGTCTTCATTCGCGCCGACGGCCGCGCGCCCTATCAGGCCGTGGCCCGGGTGATGGCGCGCCTGTCGGCCTCGGGCTTCACCAAGCTGAACCTGATCACCGACACGGCGGCTGACGAGCCGGCGGAGGGCTGACGGCTTTGCGTCGACCCAGTCCCGCCATTGTCGGATCGCTCGCGCTGCACGCCGGGGTGGTGGCGCTCGCGCTCGTGTCGTGGTCGTCCAAGGTGGATGAGCCCAAGCCGCTGGTGAACTCGGTGCCGGTGTCGATCGTCTCGGACATCGAGATCGCCGCCGCACCCGCCGATAATCCGCAGCCCGAGCCCTCGCCCGAGGACGGGGCCACCGCCCCGGTCGAGACGCCGCCCGAGCCGGTTCCGCCGACGCCGACCCCGCCGCCCCCTGC
>NZ_JACARP010000027.1:0-42926 GCF_013386595.1 Brevundimonas sp. P7753
GCGCCTCGAGCGCGTGCTGTTGGTCAGGACCCATCTTCGCGGAAGGCATTATGGCCAGCGGTCATGCGAACCGCACCAACAGGTCGAACACATGGCCGCACCGACCAGGCTCAGCAGAACGTCAAATCAATCCTTGCCAACGGAGAGCCTTCCACACATGGCGGATACTGTTGAAAAAGTCCGCGAGCCGGCCGTGATCGGCCTTTTCGGCTCGATCTGGAGCCGTCGCGGAAAACTAAGCGATTGATTTCATTGGGGCGGAATTTCGGGACCCGCCCGTGGTTTGCGCCGTTTCAGCGGTCGCCGGACTTTTTCAACGGTATCGGCGCTTTGCCGACCTAGGTGGCGGGCGACGGACAAAGATCGTCCGAGTGACGGGATGGGGCCCGCGCGGTCGTGGGTTCAGGGAAGCCCGAGAATGGGTGAAGCTCGTGCGAGAATGAGTCGGAGACGGATGATGGCGAAGCGGACCGGGCGACTAGCAGGTTTCGAAGTCATCGCGGCAAGGGCCGGCGCGCGCGTCGCGTGGGCGTCGCCAAGGGGGGGATTCTGTTCAATCTCTATATGACCTGGCTTCGTCGAGGCGAAGGCGTGGGGGCGAAGCCATCTGGCATGATCAAGCGGAGAGCGGCGCGGCCTCAAGGTCTTTGAAACACCATGGCGCCACCTGAACAGCCGTGAAAAGGTGGGATTCAGGCGTAGAGTTTTTGATGGGTGGTTTGATGGGTGAGGCCCCCGAGTGGGGAAAAGTTCAATGAAATCAAGGCCGGTGGCGGAGAGGGTGGGATTCGAACCCACGGTAGGCTTCCACCTACGCCGCATTTCGAGTGCGGTACATTCGACCACTCTGCCACCTCTCCGCGGGGCCGATATTCGCTTGGTCGAGCGAGGGGCTTCTCTAGTCAAAGGCGGCGCGGGCCGCAAGCGATTCTAGGCAAGAAATTCGATAAAAGTTTCAGCGCTGTCCGGGTAGGGTCAGGCCGGGCGCGGGGCCGCCCAGCGGATCAATGCCGACGAAGCGAAACAGCTCGGCCGGACGACCGCCGGTGTCGCTGGAAAACACGCCCGTGGCCTGGACCAGGCCGGCGCGTTCGACCCCGCGGCGGAAGTTCTGCTTGTGCAGCGAAAGCCCCGCGACGGCCTCGGCGGCGGCCTGTAGCGCGGACAGGGTGAAGGTGTCGGGCGTCAGGTCGAACAGGACCGGGCGATACTTGAGCTTGGAGCGCAGGCGGCCCAAGGCGGTGGCGACGATGCGGCGGTGGTCGGAGGCCATAGGCAGGTCAGGCAGCGGTGACGGCGCGGGGCGGTCGTGGTCGCGGGCGGACTCGGCGACCAGCCCGGCCTCGTAGAGCAGCTCATAGCGCTCCAGCACCCGCTCTTCATTCCAGCGACGATCCGGCGTCAGGGCGAACAGGGTCTCGGCCCGACCCAGGCGGCGGGCGTCGTCGGCGGCCCAGGCGCGCAGGGCGGGCGAGAGGGTGGCCATCACGGCGGGCGGGCCGTCGCGCCAGTCCTCCCACGGGAAGATGTCGAAGACGGGGGTCCAGGCGGCGTCCAGGCCGGGGGCCTCGGGCGCCTCGGCGGTCAGGGCCAGGTAGCCGACCGAGACCTCGCGCGCACGTTCAGGGCCGGGCGTGGCGCGCGGCGAGGCGCGGCCCGCGTCGCCGAAGGTATAGAGCTGTTCGACAAAGCCGAGCGGAAAGCCGGTCTGCTGGGTCACGAAGGCGCGCAGGGCCAGTTCGAAGGTGCGGTCGCGGGCCGGGTCGAAGGGGCCGAAGGGCAGGGCCGGGGCGCCGTCGGCGGCATGGGTGGTCAGGACCACCGCCTGACCGGCGCGCAGGGCGATGACCACGGCCGACAGGCCGATCCGCACGCCTTGCTCGTTGCCCTGGGTCGCCGCCCCTTGCGTCATGCAGTCCCTTATTCCGTGTGCCAGGCGTCGGCGCCGGGCAGGATGCCGACAGCTTCGGCCAGAACGCGGTAGCGGTCCAGATAGCGCTGCTGCGCCACCGAGGCGGGCAGGGGATCGATGATCAGGTCATAGCCGGCGGGCGGGGCGCCGAAGATCTGGAGAGACTCGCGCCGGTTGAAGCCGGCCAGCTGGGTCGCTTCATAGAAGGCGCAGGCGCGATCGGCCTTCTTGATCAGGGTCTTGATGGTCTGCGGCGTCTTGGGCGGCAGCTGGAAACGGACGTGGATGGCGGCTTCCAGCCGGGCCTCGAAGTCCTTGTAGCCGGCGCCCAGCGCCGACTTGAACGGCGAGATCATGTCGCCGATGACGTATTCAGAGGCGTCGTGCAGCAGGGCTGCCAGCCGCCATTTTGGTTCCAGACCCGGACGGATGTGGGCCGCGATCTCCTCGACCACCAGCGAGTGCTGGGCGACCGAGAAGGCGTGCTCGCCGATGGTCTGGCCGTTCCAGCGGGCGACGCGGGCCAGGCCGTGGGCGATGTCCTCGATCTCGATGTCGAACGGCGACGGATCGAGCAGGTCGAGGCGACGGCCCGACAGCATCCGCTGCCAGGCGCGCGGGGGCTTGGGCGTTCTGGGCTTGGGCTTGGGCGCCAGGTCTTCGTGTTCTTCGGCCAAAATCGGGGTCCTGCGCATGGGGCAGGTGAGGTGACGCATCCCGAACGCTCGATCAAGGGCAGGCGTTGCGATTCGTGGGGGTTAATCCCCGACGTTCAGCGTCACCAGGGCCTTGGCGGCCTCGAACACACGGTTTTCATTGCGATCCTTGCCGCGCACGGTGGCGACGACGATGGGGCCGCCCGAGGGGCCGCGCGCCTCATAGCCGACGATGCGCCAGCCGGTGGTCGAGGACTGGTCGGCGGTCATCAGGAAGGTGGCGCGCACGGCCTCGCCCGGGGCGCTAGTGCGGATGCGGGCGGTATTGTCGTGGGCGTCGATGCTGACGACCTCGTCGGTTGAGCGCACGTTCACCTGACCGCTCTTGTCGTCGGCGCGAATGGTGATGCCGCCGATCTTGATGTTGGCGCGGTCGCCGTCGGCGTCGATCCTCATGCCGGGCAGGCGGACGGTGGCCTTGTCGCCCTGGGCGTCGATGCGCATGCCGGGCGCGCTGATGTGGGCGGAGTCCGCAGCGGCGTCGGCGGCGGCGCGCTTGGCATCGGCGCCCTCACGTTCGGCATCGGCCTCGGCCCTGGCGGCGTCGGCCTGTGCGCGGTCGGCTTCGGCGCGAGCGCGATCCTCGTCGGCGCGGGCTTCGGCCAGGGCTTCGGGCAGGTCGGCGGACAGGCGATTCTCGAACACCTTGAGGGCGTCCTGAACCGATCCGCCGTTCAGCGACACCAGATGCAGGGTGACTTCGGAGCCGCGCGGGCCGCTGTAGACGCAGGTCGTCCCGTCGGCCCGGGCCGAACCCTTGCGGGTCAGCACGCCTTGAGTCTGCGGGCATTGCAGAGTGTCCACGACCTTGAGCACGCCGGCTTCCTTGCCGGAGGAGGTCGAGGTGATGCGAACCGTACCGGCGTTGTCGCAGGCGGCGGTCATCAGCGCGAGGGCGCAGGCGGGCCAGAGGAGATGATGCATGGGTCGGCTCCTGTTCGGGTCCGATTGTGCGCGCAAGGCGCAGCTATTCCAGTGAAATCGCGGTAATCGAAGACGGCCGAAGCGCGGCGGTCTCAGCCCCCGGGACGGCCGCCCTCGCGCCGGTTCAGGAAGGCCAGCCGCTCGAACAGGTGAACGTCCTGCTCGTTCTTCAGCAGGGCGCCGTGCAGGGGCGGGATCAGCTTGCCCGGCGTCTTTTCGCGCAGGGTTTCGGGCGAGACGTCATCGACCAGCAGCAGCTTCAGCCAGTCCAGCAGTTCCGAGGTCGAGGGCTTCTTCTTCAGGCCCGGCGTGTCGCGGATTTCATAGAAGGTCCGCAGCGCCTCGGCGACCAGCCGCGGCTTGATGCCGGGGAAGTGGACCTCGACGATGTCCTGCATGGTCTCGGCGTCGGGAAAGCGGATGTAGTGGAAGAAGCAGCGGCGCAGGAAGGCGTCCGGCAGCTCCTTTTCATTGTTCGAGGTGATGACCACGACCGGGCGGATTTCAGCGCGGATCGTTTCGTCGATCTCCTGGACGTAGAACTCCATGCGGTCGAGTTCCTGCAACAGGTCGTTGGGGAATTCGATGTCGGCCTTGTCGATCTCGTCGATCAGCAGGACCGGGCGGGCCGGGGCGGTGAAGGCCTCCCACAGCTTGCCCTTCTTGAGATAGTTGCGCACGTCATGGACGCGCTCGTCGCCCAGCTGGCTGTCGCGCAGACGGCTGACGGCGTCGTATTCATAGAGACCGTTGTGGGCCTTGGTCGTCGACTTGACGTGCCAGGTGATGAGGGGGGCGTTCAGCGCCCGCGCCAGCTCATAGGCCAGAACCGTCTTGCCCGTGCCCGGCTCGCCCTTGATCAGCAACGGGCGCTCCAGCGCCACCGCCGCATTGACCGCCACCTTCAGGTCGTCGGTGGCGATATAGTTGGACGTGCCTTCGAACCGGCTCATGAAAAACCTGCTCCAATCAAGGGGGAATGGAGCAGGTAGCTTATCAAGACGCGCCTGAACAGACCGTGCCGCCCGTCAGGTGATGCGTTTGGCCGAGACGGGGTCGCTGGCGGGGAAGGTTTCCTCGACGCCTTCGTCGATCAGAGCTTCCTGGCGGTTCTCGGCCTCCTTGGCCTTGTCCTTCAACTGGTCGGGCTTGCCCTCCTCACGCGCCGCGGACTTCGCGGGCGGGGTGTTGGGGTCGCAGTCTTCCTGGGTCTTGGTGGGATGATGCTCGCTCATGCTGTCTCCTCTCTGTCTGGGCCGTAGCCCAGGTCCTCGATGTCGTCATCCGAGAGGCGCTTGGCCTCCCAGTGGGCGGCGCTGGCCTGGGCGCCGCGCTGGTTGCGCATCAGACCGGCGTAGACCAGCTCCACCTCGTCCGGGGCGGAACCGATCTCGCCGTTGGCGTCGATTTCGCTGACGCGCTGGGCATCCAGGCCCAACAGGGCGTCCGCCTCAGCTTCGATGCCGTCAAGGGCGAGCGCCTGGTCCAGGTCCTGATCGTCTTCGTCGAACGGCTCCTCGTCGCCGTCGCCTTCGGCCTGGGTGACGTCCAGAACGTCGTCGGCTTCATCCAGCGACAACTCGCCGTCGCCTTCATCGTCGATGTGGGTCTCGTCATAGATTTCGGCCTGATCCTGGGCGTCGAAATCGTGGTCCGGGTTGCCCATTGTGCGCCTCCTTGCTGATCAAGCTAACGGCTCAGGCAGGGGCGACGTTCCGTTGATTGATGCATACGGCGTTTGCCGCAGTGACGCGGGAAGAGATGGTTAACCACGCTGCTTTACAGTTCTTCAGTCGCCGACCGTTCAGGTTGGGGTGCGCCACGGAGATCCCCTTTGCCGCTGAAATTATCGCTCAAGCCCGGCGAGAAATTCGTCCTGAACGGCGCCGTCGTCCAGAACGGCGACCGGCGCGGCGTCCTGGTTCTGCAAAACAAGGCCAGCGTCCTGCGTGAAAAGGACATCATGCAGCCCGAGGACGTGACCACGCCCGCGCGCCGCATCTATTTCCCCGTCATGATGATGTATCTGGACGAGCCGTCGGCGGCGAACTTCTATGACGAGTTCGCCCTGCGCCTGACGGAGTTCATGGGGGCGGTCCGCAACCCGGATATCCTGGCGGAGTGCGTGACCTGCTCCAAGCACGTGCTGGCGCGGCAGTACTACAAGGCCCTGATGGGCGCCCGTAAGATCGTCGATTACGAAGACCAAAGGCTCGGCAATGTCGCTTCAAGCGTACAAGACGGCGGCGACGCGGGCTGAATCACCGCGCGAAATGGAATACCGGCTGTTCGGCCAGGTGACGCGGGCCCTGATGCACGCATCCACGGTCGACAAGCTGGACATCGCCACCCGGATCGACGCGATCGACTGGAACCGGCGGCTGTGGTCGACGCTGTCCACGTCGTGCAGCGACTCGACCAACGCCATGCCGCAGGCCTTGCGGGCGCAGATCATTTCACTGGACCTGTTCATCGGTCGCCACAGCTCGGCGGTCATGCGCGGCGAGGGGGATTTCGAGACCCTGATCGACATCAACCGCATGGTCATGCAGGGCCTGGCGCCTTCGCCTCAACCGGCCTGATCACGATGGCGGGAGCGGCCTTTACGACTGGCCGCGACCGGACCTAGCCTGACCTTCCTGTTCAAGCAGCTGAAAGGAGGTGGCCAGTGTCTCATTGTCATCAATCGCGAGCGACAGCCGCGATCTGGACCTCGCGGGAGGTCCGGGCCTGATCCTTCGGGGAGGCAGCGGTTAGGCCGTTCGCGGTCAGACAATGAAGCGTCGCTGGGGCAACCCGGCGGCGCTTTTTGTATCTTGATGTGCGCTATCGCGCTGCGCGCGACTTGAGCGCTAGAACAGCGTGCCGAACCAGTGGGCGATGCCGTGAACAATGGCCACGACGGTGGTCCACACCAGGGCCAGATAGACGGTGCAGATGGCCGTGCCGATCAGTCCGGCGACGATGAAGACGCCGTCCCTCTGAATGATGGCCAGCCCAAAGATCGCCAGGGTCAGGCCGGGCAGGGCGTCGCCGAACGGCACGGGCAAGGCCATCATCATGGCCAGCAGGATGCAGATGATCCCGATCACCACATCGGCCGCCTCGCCGGTCATGATGGGCCAGCGGGGGCGGGTCAGGCGTTCGGCGCGCCGCAGAAGCTCAATGGTCGTCGGGCTGTCGGGGCGCTTTCTGACGGCTTGCCGAACCCAGTCTGAAAAGCCGTAGCGGGCCGACCATCGACCGAAGCCGATCTGAACCTCGCCCAGCAGCACCCAGCGACGAAGCCAGCGCGGGGCGGCGAAGTGAGAGGCCAGCAGCCGCCGGTAGGTCTCGCGGCCAAGCGTGACCTTCATCAGCCAGCGCGGCAGCCAGACCTTGTCGCGTTGCAGGGCCAGTTCGGCGGCGATCAGGATGATGGGGGCCGAGAACACCGCCTTTCCCCCTGGGGGCCAGGGCAGCAGGGCCATCAGCGACAGCATCAGGATGACAGCGCCGAAGCCCCGTTCGCCAAAGGCCTCGACCATTTCCTTCAAGGTCAGCTTGGGATCGTCGCCATGGCCGAGAGATTCCAGAACGTCCGAAAACGTCCGGCTCTCATCGGGCGGCGGCGAGGAAACAAGCGTCATCAGGCGAGACTCGGGGAGCGAATGTTCGCCAAGTTAGGGGCGGCGCGAACCCTGCGCCATCCCTCACGCATAGGGTGCGGCTTAATGTTTCGTCACGTGCTCGGGTTTGCTCTTGCGCGGCGTATGGGCGAATTCTTCAAGCTGCTTTTCGCTCATCGACTCCATCATGGATTTCGACGCGCCTTTCAGCCTGGATTTCGGCGTTTCGCCGCGCTTGGCGGACAGGGCGGCCCCGGCGGCCTTCTGTTGAGCGGCGGATTTGGCGGGCATGGCGGCTCTCCTGCGTGAGCAAAAGAAACCGTCCGCCCGCCGTGTCGTTCCGTCAGCCCAGCAGTTCGCGCCCGATCAGGAAGCGCCTGATTTCGTTGGTGCCGGCGCCGATGTCATAGAGCTTGGCGTCGCGGACCAGGCGCTCGACCGGCCATTCCTTGGTGTAACCGGCGCCGCCGAGGGCCTGCACGGCCTCCAGTGACACCTTCACCGCGTTTTCCGAGGCCAGCAGGATGGCGCCAGCAGCATCGTAGCGGGTGGTCTTGCCCTGATCGCAGGCGCGGGCCACGGCATAAACATAGGCGCGGGCACTGTTCAGGGCGACGTACATATCGGCGACCTTGGCCTGCATCAGCTGGAAGCTGCCGATCGGCTTGCCGAACTGCTTGCGATCTCGGACGTAGGGCAGGACCACGTCCAGCGCCGCCTGCATGATGCCCAGAGGCCCGCCCGCTAGGACGGCGCGCTCATAGTCCAGGCCGCTCATCAGCACTCCGGCCCCGCCGCCGACAGGGCCCATGACGTTCTCTTCCGGGATCTCGCAGTCCTCGAACACCAGCTCGGCGGTGTCGGAGCCGCGCATGCCCATCTTGTCCAGCTTCTTGGAGACGCTGAATCCCTTCATGCCGCGCTCGACGATGAAGGCGGTGCAGCCTTTGGAGCCGGCCTCGGGGTCGGACTTGGCGTAGACCACCAGGGTGTCGGCCGAGGGGGCGTTGGTGATCCAGAACTTGGTGCCGTTCAGAACATAGCGGTCGCCCTTCTTGTCGGCGCGGGTGCGCATCGACATGACGTCCGAGCCGGAACCGGCCTCCGACATGGCCAGGGAGCCGACGTGTTCGCCCGAGATCAGCTTGGGCAGATACTTCTGCTTCTGCTCGGGCGTGCCCCAGCGGCGGATCTGGTTGACGCACAGGTTGGAGTGGGCGCCGTAGCTCAGGCCGATCGAGGCCGAGGCGCGCGACACTTCCTCCATCGCCACCACGTGTTCGAGGTAGCCGAGGCCGAGGCCGCCGAACTCTTCTTCGACCGTGATGCCGTGCAGGCCCAGCTCGCCCATCTCGGGCCACAGCTCGCGCCTGAACTCGTTCTTCTCGTCGATCTCGGCGGCGAGGGGAGCCAGCCGGTCGGCGGCCCAGCGGGCGGTGGTTTCACGAATGGCGTCGGCGTTCTCGCCGAGGCCGAATTCCATGGATTGGGGCGCGAAGGGAATGCTCATGCCGCAAGGCGTAGCATCGCGCACGCGCTTCGCAAAGTGGCGTCAGACGGCGCGCTTATTGTTCCGCTTGCGCGTCAGGTTCCAGCCCGCGACGCCGATGAAGATCAGGCCGATGACGGCCAAAACCCCGCCGATCAGAACCGTGCCGTCGGTGGCCTGATGATCCGCCAGCACGCGACGGAAGGCGGCGATTCCGGCGATGAAGGCCAGCAGGCCGACGCCGCCGATGAAGATGACGGCGCCGGTGTCGTTCCAGGCCGGCGTCTGCGTCGTGCGCTTCTCGTGACGCAGCACCTGAACGGTGGCGGGCGTTTCATCTTCGGCGTGCTGGACGGCGTTGGGGCCGCGAACGGGCGCGGTCAGCAGGGCGTCGAGCGGGGCGGGGCGGTCGGGCGCGGCGTCGAACAGGGCGCGTTCCGCCGAGCGGCGGCGATAGGGGGCGTCGACGGGCGGCTGGACCCGATCCGGCCAACCGCTCAGGGCCTCGGCGGCTTGGGCCGTTGAACCGGCGTTCAGGCGCTCCAGCACGTCGGAGCCTTCGAAACGCTGGACCCCGACCGAGAAGATGAAGCTGGCCAGTGCGTCGAACTGATGCTGGTTCAGCGGGATCGAGACGCGGCTGTTGATGACCTCGACGATGGGCAGCAGGTCATATTGCAGCAGCAGTTCGGCCTCGGCCTCGGTGATGGTCGCGCCGGGGCGGGCGGACTTCACGTGGCCGTAGCCGATGACCGGCACGCCGTCGCGACGACGCACGGTCCGGGGGCGAAAGCCCTCGAAGCTCTTGATCAGAAGCAGACCCTCGCGGGACACCTTCAGACGCTGGGACGTTGTTGCGGACACGGACTGACCCAATTCGGAACGGGCGCGCTCGCCCATTAGGCGAAGCAGCAAGCCGCGTTCCGAACCACGTCGTCCCGCTTCAGAGCAGGACGCGCCCTTTAAAGGAGGACGCGCCCTTTAAAGGAGGACGCCCCCTTTAAAGGAGGACGATGGTCGCCAGGCCGAGGAAGATCAGGAAGCCGAAGAAGTCCGTCGTCGCCGTCACGAAGACCGCCGAGGAGACGGCGGGGTCGAACTTCAGCTTGGACAGGGTCAGCGGCGTCAGCACGCCGACCGTGGCCGCGACCAGCAGGTTCAGGATCATGGCCGCGGCGATGACCGCGCCCAGGCGCCAGTCCTGGAACCAGAAGCCCGCCGCCAGACCGATCAGGGGCGAAAGCACCAGACCGTTGACCAGGCCCACCATCATCTCACGCCAGAAGGTTCGCACGGCGTTGGACGAGGTCAGTTCCCGCGTGGCCAGGGCGCGGACCGTCACCGCCAGGGCCTGGGTGCCGGCGTTGCCGCCGATGGCCGAGACGATGGGCATCAGCACGGCCAGGGCGACGATCTGCTGGATCGTGCCCTCGAAGACGGCGATGACAGCGGCGCCCAGGACGGCGGTGAACAGGTTGATGCCCAGCCACGGCACGCGGCCGCGCACGATCTCCAGCACGCCTGAAGAGCGGTCCTCGTCCGAAACACCGGCCAGACGCAGGATGTCCTCGCGGTTTTCTTCCTGAATGATGTGGACGATGTCATCGACCGTCAGCTGACCGACCAGCCGCCCGCCGGTGTCCACGACCGGGGCCGAGATCAGGTTGTACTTCTCGAAGATGTAGGCGACCTCTTCCTGGTCCACATCGACGTCGATCTCGTTGACCGGCTGCATCAACTCGGACAGCGGGGTCTCGCGCGGCGCCCGCAGCAGGCGGCTGATGGCCACGCCGCCGACCGGGCGGTTCAACGGGTCGACCACATAGATGTCGAAGAAGAGCTCGGGCAGGTCCTCGCCCTGACGCCGGACGTGGTCGATGGTGTCGCCGACGTTCCAGAACAGCGGCGCGGCCATGACCTCGCGCTGCATCAGGCGGCCGGCGGAATCCTCGGGATAGCCCAGCGAGCTTTCGATCGCGGCCCGATCCTCCTCGGGCATGGCCGCGAGCAC
Source organism: Brevundimonas sp. P7753 (assembly GCF_013386595.1). Lineage (NCBI taxonomy): Bacteria > Pseudomonadati > Pseudomonadota > Alphaproteobacteria > Caulobacterales > Caulobacteraceae > Brevundimonas > Brevundimonas sp. P7753. Next base: position 10,661 of record NZ_JACARP010000027.1, read on the forward strand.
CTTCTCGCGCTGGTCGTCCTCCAGGTCCTCGACCACGGCGGCGGCGTCGTCGGAGTCCAGCTCTTGCAGAGCCTCGGCCAGGGTCAGGTGAGGCACCCGCTCCAGCACTTCCTCGCGGATGCCGTCGTCCAGCTCGGGCAGGGTGTCGGCCAGAAGGTCAGGCGGCAGCCACTGTACCACGACGGCGCGGTGCTCGGACGTCAGGAAGCCCATCAGGTCGGCGACGTCGGCGGGGTGCAGGTCTTCCAGCAGGCCGCGAAGGCGCATGCCGTCGCCGTCGTCGGCGGCGTCCACGACCTTTTCGACGAAGGACGCCGTCAGAGCGTAGTCCTCGCCCAGGGCGACGTGATCTTCGGTTTCGATGTCGTGTTCAGGGGCCGGGGAGGCGGAATCCGTGTTGCTCACGTGTCTGCCTCCCCGAATGTTGTCAGCCTTGGTAGAAAGCCGAATATCGCCCTGTCAGATCAGATGGTGCGGTCGAGAAGACTCGAACTTCCACGGGTTGCCCCACAGCGACCTCAACGCTGCGCGTCTACCAATTCCGCCACGACCGCTCGCATCGGAGGGCGGGCAATAGCGGAGAGGCGACGGAAAGAAAAGAGGCTTTTGCGGAAATAGACGAAGTCTCGGCTTTTCCTGCGGTTTCACCATCGAGAGCCGCGTCGGGTCGAGAAGGCGGAGCCTTCTGAACGCGGCTCCACATCAAGCCGCGCCGGCCATGAAGTCATAGATGTCGGCGGGGCGGGTCACGGTGATGGCGATACGGTCGTCGCGAATCTCGATCTCGCCGCGCGCCACCGGGTGGTTGTTGGCCAGGATCCAGACCTCGTCGCGTTCCGAGGCGTCCAGCGGGATCACCGCGCCGCGACCCATGCGCAGCAGCTGTTGCATCGGCAGGACCGAACGGCCCAGCACGACCGAAATCTCGACTTCGACGGCTTCGATCTGGCTCAAGATGATACTCACAATGAAGGGGAGGCCCTTGCGCCGCCCCGTCGAGAGACACATTGAAGCGTCATGCTTGCCGACCCGTTAAGTATCACCCAACCATCTTTGATCCGCGCCGACGGTCGTCCCGTCGAATGGGCGGTCTCGACCGGCTATGTCGACTATGAGCCCGCCGTCGCCGCCATGGAGGCCCGCGTCGCGGCCATCGCGGCGGGCGAGGCCGAGGAGGTGGTCTGGCTGCTGGAGCATCCGCCCCTCTATACGGCGGGCGTCTCGGCCAAGGACGACGACCTGCTGGCGCCCGACCGCTTCCCGGTGCATCGGACGGGGCGGGGCGGGCAGTTCACCTATCACGGGCCGGGCCAGCGCGTGGCCTATGTCATGCTGGACCTGAACAAGCGCGGTAAGGACGTGCGCGCCTTCGTGCATGGTCTGGAAGACTGGATCATCGGCGCCCTGGATCAGTTCGGCGTCGAGGCCGGAATGCGCGAGGGCCGCGTCGGCGTATGGGTCGAGCGCAAGGGCGCGGGCTGGTCTCGCGAGGACAAGATCGCCGCCATCGGGGTCAAGGTGCGCAAATGGGTCAGCTTCCACGGCATCAGCCTGAACGTGGAGCCGGAGCTGGATCATTTCGGCGGCATCGTGCCCTGCGGCATCACCGAGCACGGCGTCACCAGCCTGGTCGATCTCGGCGTCCTGGCGACGATGGACGAGGCGGACGGGGCGCTGAAGGCCTCGTTCCAGCGGGTCTTCGGCCCGGTCGAAACGAGCGAAGCTCCTCTTTAGGTCTTGGGCGGCGCGCCGTAGCGGTTGAAGGCCTTCTGGCCCGGCAGCAGGATCAGGTCGACGGCGACCAGAACCAGCAGCCCGAGGGCGATCCAGTCGAACGGCGCCTGGGGCCGAGGCCAGGCCATGGCGAAGGCCAGCAGGATCGGCCCGCTCCACCAGCCCGACCGCCCCCGATCGTGCAGCCGTTGCGACAGCAGGCAGGCGGCGCTGTAGAGCAGGGCGGCTGCAACCAGCCAGCCCGCCATGTCGCGCACGGCCAAAGGCGCCAGCAGGTCGAACGCCGCCCAGACCCCCAGCACCAGGCCCGCCCCCACGAGGAAGGCGATCCGGCCGATGCGGCCGCTGGACGTCAGGAACAGGTCAGAGAAGCGATGCATCCGCCCGAACTAGGGCGCAGGTCGGCCCGAGTAAACGGGCGGCGACGAGGGCGAGCACGGGGCCAGGCACGGGGCCAAGCGTCGCGGTCAATTCGTCGCGGGGGTTTAACGACGGCCTTTCTTGGGTTTAAACACGGCGAAACCGCGTTTCGACGGCCTCTGGGAGTTCCCTTCATGCAACGTCTGCTCACCGCTTCGGCGGCTGTTCTCGCCCTGGCCCTCGCGGCCGGCAACGCCTCGGCTCAGAACTTCAGCGACCTGGCCCGCCAGGATCTTCAGGCCACGCACGACGCGCTGAAGGCCAACCACCCCGCCGCCGTGGTGCCGGGCGCCGCCAGCGAAACCTTCCGCAGCTGGATCGACGCCGGGCTGCAAGACGCTTTGTCCAAGGCCGGTCAGGTCAACAGCGGCGAAAGCCACGCCTACCTGCTGCGCTACTACGCCAATGGCTTCCGCGACTCGAACATCGCCACCAAGCCGACCTTTGAAGCGGCCAGCCCCTTCTTCGCCACCGGCTGGCCCGGCGTGGCCACCGCCTGGCGCAACGGCGAATACGTCGTTTCCTACGTCCAGCCGGGCGTGCGCGGCGCGCCGCCGGTCGGCGCCGTGGTCAAGACCTGCAACCTTCAGCCCATCGCAGACTTCGCCAAGGCCAAGCTCGACGGCTTTGAAGGCGACCTGACCACCGAGGCGGCCCGGGTCCGCACCGCGCCCTACCTCCTGTGGAACCGCAACAACCCCATGGTCGGCGGCGTGCCCTCGACCTGCGAGTTCCAGGTCGGCCGTCGCGCCCGCGAATACAAGATGAGCCCGCAGCCGGCGACGGCCGCGAACCTGGAGGCCGCCTACCGCGCTTCGGTCTTCACGCCGGGCGCGACCAAGCTGTCGATCGAGCAGGTTGACGGTCGTCCGTGGGTGCACGTCAACTCGCTGGAAGACAACGCCGGCTGGGACGCCTTCTTCGCTCAGGTGGAGAGCCAGATCGCAACGCTGCGCGGTGCGCAGGGCCTGGTCATCGACCTGCGCGGCGCCGAGGGCGGTTCGGTCAACGCCACCTCGCGCGGCTATGGCCTGGCCAACCGCATCTGGACGCCGGAGTTCACCGTCAGCCGCCAGCCGGAAGCCGGTCAGATCACCTATCGCGCCACCGCCGCCAACCGCCAGTGGTTCGCCGACACCCTGAACCGGATGCAGTCGGACCCGCGCTTCGTGCAGGAATCGGCCCCGGTCATCGAGCAGACCCAGGCCATCGTCGCCGCCTTTGACGCCGCCCTGGCTGCTGGTCAGCAGACCTTCGTCATGCCGGGCCGTCCGTCCGTGGCCGACACCGGCGCCACCAACCCCGTGCAGGGCAAGGTTGTGGTTCTGGTCGACGGCGGCTGCACCAACGGCTGCCTGGACACCCTCGACCTGCTGACCCGTCTGCCGAACGTGCAGCTGGCCGGTTCGGCCACTGACGTGGACTCGATCTTCATCGAGCCGACCGTGCAGCGCCTGCCGTCGAACTATTCGGACCTCAGCTATGGCCACAAGGCCTGGACCACGCGTCAGCGCGGCAACAACCAGGGCTATGTCCCGGCCCAGGGGCTGACCTACACCGGCAACCCGACCGACGAAGCCGCCGTTCGCGCCTGGGTGGGCACTTTGTTCTAGGCCTACCGCCCTTCGGGCTACTTGAGGCCATTGTTCTAGGGCCTACCGCCCTTCGGGCTACTTGAGGCCCGTCCATCTCACCCCCGGGTTCGCGCCCGGGGGTGTTTTGATTCTGGGGACTGACGCTGATCTCAGTCGTCCTTCTCCCGATGGGAGAAGGTGGCCCGCAGGGCCGGATGAGGGGCGTCGGTATCCGTCGGCGCAAGCCGCCGCGCCACGGCTATCGCCGAATGAGGCCGCAGCCCCTCACCCTTTCGCCTTTCCAATCGCTACGCTCTTGGAGGCTCAAGCCCTCTCCCGCCGGGAGAGGGTTCTCGGTGGCCTTTCGCAAGTTCGCCAACCAGCCGTCCGTGCAATCTCTTTCGCCCTGACTACATTAGGGTCATGACCCAGACCGAATCCCCCACGCCTCTGCGTTCGCCTTCGGGCTTTGATTTGACGCCGCCGAGCGAGAGCCAGCGCATCGCGCTGGAGGCCGACTTGTCGCCCGAGGAAAAGCGCGTCCTGTTGGCCCACGGCACCGAGGCGCCCTTCTGCGGGACCTTGCTGGGCGAGAAGCGGGCCGGGGTTTTCTGTTGCCGTGAATGCGGCCTGCCGCTGTTCCGCTCAGCCACCAAGTTCGAAAGCGGCACCGGCTGGCCCAGCTTCAGCGTGCCGGTGGATGAGGCTCATGTGCGCGCCGTGCGTGACGACAGCTATGGCATGGTCCGCGTCGAAACGCGCTGCGCCCGCTGCGACAGCCATCAGGGCCACGTCTTCCCCGACGGTCCGCCCCCGTCCGGCCTGCGCTATTGCATCAATTCCGTCGCCCTCAGCTTTGTGCCGGAAGGCGAGGCCCTGCCTGACCCGCTGGGGCGCGGTGACGGGACCGCCTGAGCGAATAGTCGTTTTGGGGCCGCATTTGCGGTTAGGGTAGTCGTGAACGGGAGTACGGGCGCATGATGATCGAACTGGCCGCCGCCGCGATGTTGCTGGCGAACATGGACCCGGAGGGCGTGGTCACGACCGCGCCGCGCGGCGAACAGGCTATTCCGACAGCCTCCGCCGCCCTGCTGGCCGAATCCACCTCCGACGCCTCGCCCAGCACGACGGTGCAGAGCGCCGCCCCGCACGGCCTGTCGACGGATGCGCAGATTTCCCGCTGGATCGGCGAGCGCACGGCCAGCGCCTCGCCGGCGCCGATCGATCCCTGGGCCGAGGGGGAGGCCGGGCCGCGCAAGATGCACGGACAGTTCAGCGTCGGCATGGGCACGGGCGGCTATCGGGACTATTCGGCGGCGGTGTCCCTGCCCCTGGGCGAGACCGGCACGCTGAATCTGATGGTCAGCCAGACCAAGAACAGCCCCTGGGGTTATGGCTATGGCTCGGCGTGGGGGCAGCCCTATGGCGCCTATGGACGTCCTTTCGGCGTCGTCGAGCCGTTCGGCTATGAAGGCGGTTATCGCAGCCGGGCCTATGCGCCGCTGCGCGACCGTTCGGACGTGCGGGACATGGACACGACCTCCAAGTCCGCCGGCGTCTCGCTCCAGATCGGCGGCAACTAGACTCCACGGCCCGGACTGAGGCGTTCGCGCCACGGCCTGCCTGTTTCCGTCGGTGGCGTCCCATCGCCGCATTCCCTTTGGGGGGCGATCTCCCATATGCGGGAGGCGATAGAGGACCAGTATGGATAGTTTGCTTAGTTCGGCCGCCGATTTCATCGCCAGACACCATGTCTGGGCCGGGGTCGTTCTAGGGTTGGTCACGTTTTTTGAATCTCTGGTGGTCATTGGCGCCTTCGTGCCGGCCACGGGTCTGCTGGTGGCGGCGGGCGGTCTGGTGGCTGCGGGCGTGCTGGACCCGCTGACCGTCATCGCCGGCTGCGTCATCGGCGCGGTCATGGGCGACGCCATCTCCTACTGGATCGGACGGCGACTGGGCACGGGCGTCCTGCGCCAGCCCATGCTGCTGCCGCATCGTCGCAAGATCGCGTGGACGCGGCTCTACTGCCGTCGTTACGGCGTGGCCTCCATCTTCATCGGCCGCTTCTTCGGTCCGCTGCGGGCCTTCGTGCCGGTCATGGTGGGCGTTCTGCGGATGCGCCAGCGCGTGTTCCAACTGGCCAATGTGACGTCCGCCTTCGTCTGGGTCCTGGCCATGCTGGCGCCCGGCTATCTGGCCGCCAAGGGTCTGGCGCAGCTGGAGTTCATGAGCGAGGCGCACGGCCCGACCCTGATGCTGATCGCCTTTGGGACACTGGTGGTCGTCGCCGTCGTCGCCATGCGCTGGCTGAAGGGCAGGGCGGCCAGGCGCTCGGCCTTGCTGGCTGCGACGGTCAAGTAAGCGAGCCCTTTTAAACCCCTCCACCACGGCCGTCATCCTCGGGCTTGACCCGAGGATCGAGCGTCAGGGCGCACTCATCATGGCTGCCGTCCCGCAGGCGGACAATCCGATCCTCGGGTCAAGCCCGAGGATGACGGTGGGGGAGCATGTCCCACGTTGCAGCCACGAAAAAAGGCCCGACCGGAAGGTCGGGCCTTCTTCGTTTCAGAACTGACGCGCGTCAGTCGTGGCCGTGGCTGTGACCGTGTGCATCTGCTTCGGCGGAGGCTGCGCCCGCGCTCCAGGCCTGACCCTCGGCGCTCTGGTGCCAGAAGGGCTGACGCGGGGCCTGACCGATCTCGTTCATCTGGTTGTCGAAGATGCGGCCGTTGATCATCGTATAGCCGATCTTGACCGTGTTCCGCAGGTTCTCCAGCGGGTTGGCGTCCAGCACGACCAGGTCGGCCAGCTTGCCGGTTTCCAGCGAGCCGATGTCCTTATCCATGCCCAGGGCGGCGGCGCCGTTCAGGGTGCCGACGCGCAGGGCCTGATGCGGGGTCATGCCGCCCTGCTCGAACATCCACAGCTCCCAGTGGGCGCCGAGGCCTTCGCGCTGGCCGTGGGCGCCGATCTGCACCGACACGCCCTCGTCCGACAGGCGCTTGGCCTCGCGGGCGATGTCGATGTGGTTCAGTTCGTTTTCGGGCACATGGACCGGGCGACGGGCGCGGCTGTCCAGGATGCGGCGTGGCACATACTTCGTCAGGATCGGGTCGTTCCAGACATCCGTGGCCTGATACCAGTAGTTCTCGCCCCAGTTGCCGCCATAGGCCACGACCAGGGTCGGGGTGTAGGCCACCTTGGTCTGACGCCACAGCTGGTGCACATCCGCATAGAGGCGCGCCAGCGGGATCGAGTGCTCGATCGTGGTGTGGCCGTCCACCACCATGCTCATGTTGTGCTGATACAGGGACCCGCCCTCGGGCACGACCATCATGCCCAGTTCGCGCGCGGCCTCCAGAATCTGCTGGCGCTGGTCGCGGCGCGGCTGGTTGTAGCTCTTGACGCTCCAGGCCCCGATGGCCTGCATCCGGCGCAGGTTGGACCGGGCGTCGTCCAGATCATTGACCTGGGCCGTGAACGGCGTCGCCGCCCCGTACAGGATGGTGCCGGTCGAGAAGATGCGCGGCCCGACCACCTTTCCGGCCTTGGCCAGTTCGCTGTGGGCGAAGATCTCGCTCGAATCATTGGACGGGTCGTGGATAGTGGTCACGCCGAAGGCGAGCGCCGCGTAGTTGACCCAGGACTGCTGCGGGATGATCTCGTCCGAGCCCATCGAGCCGTGCCAGTGGGCGTCCACCAGGCCGGGGATGATGGTCTTTCCGGCCATGTCCATGACACGGGCGTCGGCGGGGACCGTCACGGAGCCGCGCGGGCCGATGGCCTCGATGCGGTTGCCGTTGATCACGACCACGCCGTCCTCGATGATCTCGTCGCCCTTCATGGTGATCAGTCGGGCGCCGCTCAGGACCACAAGGCCGGTCGGCTTGGCGTAGTTGGCGCTGAAGCCGATCTTGATGCCATGCTCGGCGGGCTTGGGCAGTTCAGCGGGCGCGCCCTCGGCGAAGGCGAAACTTTCTTGCAGCGGGCGCGAGAACAGCTCCGGCCCCATCGACCATTGCAGGCGGCTGGAATCGCCCGACCAGTGCAGCCATTCGCCCGCGTCGCGGGTGACGCGCGTCTGGGGCAGGGCCTTGGTCTCGGCGCCGACCGTGACGGCGCGGCCTGTGGCGACGAAGGGCGTCACATAGGCGTTGAAGCGCTCGGTCCAGGCCACCCAGTGCTCGTCAGGCGAGACCGAGAACTCGGCGGCCCATTCGCTGCTCAGGTGAGTGCGCTCGTCGTCGCCCGACAGGTTGACCGACTTGAGCACGCGCTTGTCGCCGTCCCGCGCGGTCAGGAAGACCCGGTCGTTGCGGGCGCCGAACTGCGGGTTGGAGCCTTCATCGGTGATCAGCGTCGGCTGGCCGCCGCGCACCGAGGTCCGATAGACGCCCGGCTCGCGGCTCCACAGGGCCGTGCGCAGGAAGCCGTCGCTGGAGGTGCGATAGACCACGGTCTGGCCGTCCGGCGAGAACTGCGGCTCCAGATAGTGGCCGGGCTGGGCGCTGATGACGCGGCCCTCGCCGCCGGCGGCGGGAATCACCCGCAGCGTGCCGAGGTCCTGATCGTTCCAGGTCGTGTAGACGATGGAGCGGCCGTCGCGCGACCAGGACGGATAGAGCTCGAAGTGGTCGCTCTGGCGCGTCAGGCGACGGGGCGTCCCGGCCACGCCGTTCCTCAGGTCGCGAATCCACAGGTTGCCCAGGGCCTCGAACACCACCTTCGAGCCGTCCGGCGAGGTCTGGGCCCAGCGGACCATCTTCACGTCGAACTGGTCAGGGGCGACCTCGACGGGGAAGCGCACGGCCTCTTGCACGCGGCGGGTGTCGGCGACGTGGAAAGGGATTTCGCTGACGGCCTTGGAGGCCACGTCGATGCGATGGATCTTGCCGCCGGCCCAGAAGACGATCGCGCGGTTGTCGGGGGTCCAACTCATCGTCGGATAGACGCCGTGGATGGCCCAGGTTTCCTGCAGGTCGCGGTCCAGGGCGTCGTGGACCGGGGTCTCGCGGCCTGATTCCAAGTCCATGACGTAGAGGACGGACTTGTACCGATCGCGCCGGATGAAGGCCAGGGACTTGCCGTCGGGCGAGGGGGTGGGGCGAATCGAGCCGCCCGGGCCGGTGACGAAGGGCGTGACCTCGCCCGTTTCGCGATCCAGGCGCCGGATCACATAGATCTGGGTGTTCGGGTCCTTGGAGTAGTCGAACACGCCGCCCGAGGTGGCGTCGTCGCTGAAGTAGAGATAGCGGCCGTCGGGCGAGAAGGCGGGCTCGCCCGTGTCCTTCTGCTGGGTGCGGCGCTCGGTCAGCTGCACGCCGCCGCCGCCCGCGCGGTGGTACATCCACATCTCGCCCGCGCCCAGCGAGCGCGACGAGGTGAAGTGCTTGCGGCCGACGATGAACTGGCCGTCCGGCGACCAGTCGGGCTGGGTCAGCAGGCGGAAGGTCTCGTTCGACACCTGCTTGGCGTTGGAGCCGTCGCGATCCATTACCCACAGGTTGTCGCCGCCGCCCCGGTCCGAGGTGAAGGCGATGGAGCGGCCGTCGGGCGAGAACTTGGGCTGCATGTCCCAGGCCACACCGGAGGCGATGGCGCGGGCCTCGCCGCCGCTGATCGGCATGACATAGATGTCGCCCAGCAGGTCGAAGACTATCTCGCGGCCGTCAGGGCTGACGTCCAGCGACATCCAGGTGCCTTCGGTGACGTCGATGGTCGCGTCATGCGACGGACCCGGCGGGTTCTGGACGTCCCACTTGGGCTTGTCCGGCGTCGTGGGGGCGGCGCTCGCCGTTGAATCGCTGGCCGGCGCATTTTGCGCGAACGCCGGGAAGGCCACGGCCAGGGCCGCGACGGTGGTCAACAAACTGCGCTTCATGAAAGCCCCCAAACCCCTCGAACTGAGGTCGCAAGGTCTAGCGGGAGCGGAGCGGTCTTGACCAGACGTCAGGCGCCGAGCAGGCGCAAATCACCTGCGTCAGGACATCGCATTGGATTGTCGGGAAGATTGGCCCGGACCCTTGCAAATCACTGATCTGCAAGGGTCCGGATGGTGCCGCCGGGGGGAATCGAACCCACGACCTCAGCCTTACCAAGGATGCGCTCTACCACTGAGCTACGGCGGCCCTCACTGAGGAAGCGGCCGTATAGCCAACGGCTTCGGCCGGGCCAAGTGGAAAATGCACGCTTGATCAAAAACTTTGCACGCGGTCTGCTGCACGCCATGGATACCCCGCCCAAAGACGCCGTTCCCCTAGCTCCGGTCGTGGAGCCGACCCGTGAACAGAAGGCCAAGGCCGAACGGGCCGTTCGGCTGGCCGCCGCCCTGCGCACTAACCTCAAGCGCCGCAAGGCGCCGACCGCCGCGCCGCGCCCCGCGACAGAGCGCAACTGAAAGTCATCGTCCTTGCGCGCATACGGCTCTTTCGCGAGGGCGTAAGGGCTTGCTAGATAAGCGGTTCGCCGGGGCGCAGTGTTTCCGGCCGCGAAAGATTCCATGGACAGCATCGTCATCCACGGCGGCAACCGCCTGAACGGCCAGATCGAAGTCAGCGGCGCCAAGAATTCGGCCATCAAGCTGATGGCGGCTTCGATCCTGACGGATCAGCCCCTGCTGCTGACCAATATGCCGCGCCTGGCCGACACCCGCTTCCTGGGCCAGCTGCTGCAGCAGTTCGGCGTTCAGGTGACGGAACGCGATGGCGCTGACGGCCAGGAGACCCTGTTCTACGCCCCGGAACTGACCTCGACCTTCGCCCCCTATGATCTGGTTCGCCAGATGCGGGCCTCGTTCAACGTCCTGGGGCCGCTGCTGGCGCGCACGGGCCACGCCAAGGTCTCTTTGCCGGGCGGCTGCACCATCGGCGCCCGGCCCGTCGATCTGCACCTGATGGCGCTGGCCGCCATGGGTGCGGCGATCGAGCTGGAAGAGGGCTATGTCTCCGCCCATGCGCCCAAGGGGCTGCACGGGGCCGAGATCGAGTTTCCCTTCGTCTCGGTCGGCGCCACCGAGCACGCCCTGCTGGCCGCTGTTTTGGCCAATGGAACGACGGTGCTGAAACGCGCCGCCCGCGAGCCCGAGATCGGCGACCTGGCCCGTTGCCTGATCGCCATGGGGGCCAGGATCGAAGGCCTGGACACCGATGTCCTGACCATCACCGGCGTTTCGTCGCTGAACGGCACGACCTGGTCGGTGATTCCCGACCGCATCGAGATGGGCAGCTATGCCCTGGCCGCCGCCATGGCCGGGGGCGAGGTGCGCCTGACCAAGGGCCGCGCCGACCTGATCACCGCCCTGAACGACAAGATGATCGAGGCCGGGGTCGAGGTCGAACCGACCGACGACGGCCTCATCGTGCGCCGCGACCCGACGCAGCGGCTCAAGGCGGTCAACGTCACGACCGAGATCTATCCGGGCTTCGCCACCGACCTGCAGGCCCAGTTCATGGCCCTGATGACGACCGCCGAAGGCGAGAGCGTCATCCACGAGAACATCTTCGAGAACCGCTTCATGCACGCGCCCGAGCTCGCGCGTCTGGGCGCAGACATCTCGGTCCACGCGGGCGAGGCCCATGTGCGCGGCGTCGAGAAACTGCACGGGGCCCCGGTCATGGCCACCGATCTGCGCGCCTCGATCAGCCTTGTCATGGCCGGTCTGGTCGCGGAGGGCGAAACCACGGTCGGTCGTGTGTATCATCTGGATCGCGGCTTCGAGCGGATGGAAGAAAAGCTGGGAGCCTGCGGCGCCGATGTCCGGCGCGTGAAAGGCGAGGCGGATGAGCACTGAGGTCCAGGCGGTCTCTGACAACGACGCGGCGGCCGAATCCCTGGCGCCGATGGAGCCCTTGCGCCTGCTGGCCGAGGACGCCGTCGACCTACAGATCATCTCTGCCGCGCTTCAGGACGCCATCATGCGTCCCGTCGATATCAGCTGGGAAAGGGAAGCGCGGCGCCTGACCATCGTCCTGTCGCGCTTCTGTTGGGAATGCGGCGGCACGCGCGTCATGTCCGCCATGCAGTTCGGCGACGTCGAGGCGGTCAAGAGCCGCCGCCTGCCGCGCGCGCCCGAATCGGCGCTGGAGCTGCTGGCCCTCGACTTCGAACCGACCGAGGCCCCCGGCGGACGCGTCATCCTGATGTTCGCCGGCGGCGGCGATCTGCGAATCGACGTGGAGTGCCTGGACGCCGTGCTGACCGACCTGTCCGACCGCTGGCCCGCGCGCATGGCGCCGACGCATCTGGACGAGACTCCTTCTGACGAGAACAAGCCATGAGCGGACCGCACAAGCTGACCGCCATCGAGGTGGACGCCGCGACCCTTCCGGCCGCCACCGCCGAGATCGAGCATCAGCGCCGGGTCGCCATCTTTGATCTGGTCGAGCAGAACAACTTTGCGCCCGAGGGCGCCGCGGGCGGGCCCTACACCCTGCGCCTGTCGTCGCAGGACAATCGCCTGGCCTTCGACATCGCTGGGCCGGACTTCGCCCGCACCCACGTCCTTTCGCTGTCGCCGATGAAGACGGTGATCCGGGACTACGCCCTGATCTGCGAAAGCTATTACGAGGCCCTGCGCGGCTCCTCGCCCAGCCAGATCGAGTCGGTCGATATGGGCCGTCGCGGTCTGCACAACGAGGGCGCCGAACTGCTTAAAGGTCGCCTCGAAGGCAAGGTCGAGATCGACAAGGAAACCGCCCGTCGGCTGTTCACGCTGGTTTGCGCCGTCTATCGACGCGGCTGAACTCGACTATTTCGGCATTTTGGTGCATTAGGCGCCTCCTTCACGGCTCGCGTTCACACCCGACGCGAGCCTTAAGCTGTTTTTCGGGTGAGAGAGACCGCATGGCCAAGGAAGAGCTTCTCGAGTTCCCCGGCACCGTCAGCGAACTGCTGCCGAACGCCACCTTCCGCGTAACGCTGGAAAACGACCACGAGATCATCGCCCACACCGCCGGCAAGATGCGCAAGAACCGCATCCGCGTCCTGGCGGGCGACAAGGTGCTGGTTGAAATGACGCCCTACGACCTGACCAAGGGCCGCATCACCTATCGCTTCAAGTAAGGACGCGCGTGTCGCGTCCTGACCTTTCGGCTCCGAGGCTGGTTCTGGCCTCGTCGAGCCCGCGCCGCATTGAGCTGCTGGCGCAGATCGGGGTGGTTCCCGATCACGTTGATCCCGCCGACATCGACGAGACCCCGCTGAAAGGCGAGACGCCGACGCGTCTGGCCGAGCGCCTGGCGCGCGGCAAGGCCGAGGTCGTGGCCGCGCGTTCGCCCGACGCCATCGTCCTGGCCGCCGACACCGTGGTGGCCCTGGGCCGTCGCCTGCTGGAAAAGCCGGCGGACGAGGCTGAGGCCAGGCGTTTCCTCGAACTGCTGTCGGGTCGCAATCATCGCGTCTTCACCGGCGTCGTCGTGATCGCGGGCGGTCAGACGACCTGCCGCGTCGTCGACACCCGGGTCTCGTTCAAGACCCTGTCCGCCGAAGAGATCGCCACCTACGTCGCCTCAGGCGAATGGCGCGGCAAGGCGGGCGGATACGGCATCCAGGGGGCGGCCGCCGCCTTCGTGCGCCGCATCGTCGGCAGTCATCCCGCCGTCATGGGCCTGCCCCTCTATGAAGCGGCCAATCTGCTTCGGGGCGCCGGCTGGCGGCCCAGGATCGCCTGACATGGCCGATATCGAGGTCTTCCTCGATCAGACGCCGGGCGAGACCCGCGGCGTCATCGCCCGCAAGGGGCGCTACCACCATCTGATTATCCAACGTGACAGCGACCGGCCGAGCGATCGGCTGGGCGCGCGCAGCGTCGGGCGCATCGCGCGGGTCGAACCGGCCCTGCGCGGCGCCTTCGTCGATCTGGGCGCGGGCGAGCCCTATGGCTTCCTGCCTCTGGGCCAGAACGACAAACCGGGGGAGGGGACCAAGGTCGAGGTCGAGGTCGCCGCCGAACCCCGCGAACGCAAAGGCCCGGTGCTGCGCCGTCTCGGCGACGCGTCGGGCGAGCCGCGCCTGCTGGCGCCGGGGCCGGACGTGGCTGCGATTCTCTCTGTCTTGGCGCCGGGCGTCACGCCTCAGACCGGAGTAGCTGCGATTCGCGCCGCCCTCGAGGCCGAGGAGGACGCGCTGTCCTCCAGCGTCGTCGATCCCTCCTGCGGTCTGGATCTGATGATCCAGCGCACCCGCGCCCTGATCGCCGTCGACATCGACCATGCCCCTGCGCCGGGCCGTGATTCCCGCAAGAACCGCGAGACGGCCAATCGCGAGGGCCTGGCTCACGCCGCCCGGCTGCTGACGCTCAAGGGGTGGGGCGGTCTGATCGTGATCGACCTGATCGGCGTCGGGCTGCACGGCGACACTATAATGAAGATGGCGCGCGCAGCCTTCGCGGGGGAACCGCAGACGGCGTTCGGGCCGTTGAGCCGGTTCGGCCTGATGCAACTGTCCCTGCCGTGGCGAAGGACGCCGCTGGATGAACGACTGCTCGACGGGGCGGGAAGACCTGGTTTGGAGGCGCGCAGCATAGATATAGTGCGCCAGTTGCGTCTGGCCCTGTTGTCCGATCCCGCAACGCCGCGCTTTGTCGCGCGCTGTGCGCCTGAAGCGGCGGCGCTGGCTGCGCCCTTGGTCGAGGCCCTCGGCCCGAGGGGCGGTCTGCTGGCTGATCCGTCGATGGCCGCCGGCGCCGTCAGAATAGAAGAGGCTCCCTAATGTCGCTCTGCCCCATCTGCCGCCGCCAGAAGGCTGTCGAAGCCTACAAGCCCTTCTGCTCCAAACGCTGCGCCGACGTGGATCTGCAACGCTGGTTCACCGGCGGCTACGCCGTTCCGACCGACGAAGTGGCCGAAGATGAAAAAGATCGCTGAATTGAGTGAATTGGCGTCTGGACAGCCCCGTCAGCCTCGCCTATAGACCCGCCTCTCGCGGCGACGTCGCGTGGCCTGGATAGCTCAGCTGGTAGAGCAGCGGATTGAAAATCCGCGTGTCGGTGGTTCGAACCCGCCTCCAGGCACCACTCCCCTTACAACTCACCTCTTTCCCTCGCAGGGAAAGCTTTGCCCTAAAATGGCCTAAATTTCGCCATGGGCATTGCATGCCCGTAACGCGGCGTGATGCGACACTTTCGTGTCGTCGCCATTACAAAAATCGCAAATATTTTGCCGAACTTCCCGATTGCTGCACGTGCGAAGGGGAAAAGAAACTTTGCGGACTTGACGCTAAGATAGGCGTTCGCCAAAGGGTCTTAACCGCATTCCTGCTTGCAGGTCGGGGCTACCGGGATATTGTGTCCTGGACCTTGGCGGCGACGGTTGTTTTCGAACGACCGTTGCGGGGGCGGTTCCACTCGGCGGGCTCGATCTCGTCGGTGGTGAAATTTCATTATAGGGACGGCCGACTGACGCGGTCCGTGTCTTGGGTTCCACGTGTCAGACCAAAGCAGGAACTGGCGAACAATGCTCGATAGCAAGAAGACGAATATCCTCCTCGCACTGGCCGGCGCTGCCGTCCTGATGGCGAGCTCGCCGGTTCTGGCGCAAGACGCCGCAACCCCGGCCGCTCCGGCAGCCGCCGCCTCGACCGCCGCTCCGGCCGCCGATGCTGCTGCTCCGGCTGCTGACGCTGCTGCTCCGGCCGCTGACCCCACTACGGTCAGTGAATCGGTTTCCGGCGGTCACAGCGGCGGCATCACCCCGGTCTCCATGTTCATGGAAGCCACGGCCGTCGTTAAGATCGTCATGATCGGTCTGCTGCTGGCCTCGATCTTCTCGTGGACCCTGCTGCTCATCAAGCTGCTGGAGTTCGGCGCGCTGAACAAAGCCACCGACCGCTTCCTGGAAGCCTTCCGCGGCGCTCGCACCATCGCTGACATGCGTCGCGTTTCGACCTCGGAAGAGTTCGACGGCAACCCGCTGGCCGACATGGCCGCCGCCGCTACCGAAGAAATCGAACTGTCGCGTCAGGCTGGCCTGAGCGTCACTGGCGATCACCGCGACTCGGCTCTGCTGCGCGCCCAAACCGCCGTCGCCGCCGTTCAAGCCGGTCTGCCCAAGCGCCTCTCGGGCGGCCAGCAGTTCCTGGCTTCGACGGGTTCGACCGGTCCGTTCGTCGGTCTGTTCGGCACCGTTTACGGCATCATGAACTCCTTCATCGGCATCGCCGAATCCAACACGACCAACCTGGCCGTCGTTGCTCCGGGTATTGCTGAAGCCCTGCTGGCTACGGGTATCGGCCTGTTCGCCGCTATCCCGGCCGTTATCTTCTACAACTACTTCAACACGCGTATCTCGAACTACGGCACGCGTTCGGACGGCTTCAACGCTGAACTGATCAACGCCATCTCGCGTCAGCTCGACAAGGGAGCGTAAGACGGATGGCCGCCAAACTTTCCGGTTCCGGCGGCGGCAAGTACACCGTCGAGGCTAATGCCGAGATCAATGTCACACCCTTCGTGGACATCATGCTCGTCCTCCTCATCATCTTCATGGTGGCGGCTCCGCTCGCCACCGTGTCGGTGCCGGTGAAACTGCCTCGCGCCGTCGCGCCTCCGGGCAAGAATCCGCCGACGCCGGTCTTCATCTCCATCCAGAACGATGGCGACGTGTGGATCGGCGACCTCAAGTCTTCTCCCGGTGCTTTGGGCGATGACCTGCGGGTGCAGATCGGACGCAGGAACCCTTCGGAAGAACGTATTTTCATTCGTGCAGACCAGCAGACCCGGTACGGCGACTTCATGCAGGTCATGAACGCCCTCCAGGACAATGGTTTCTACAGCGTCGCCCTGGTTGGCGAAGACAACTCGTAAGGGGGCGGGGCGCATAGCATGACAGCTGAACCTCACGTCCACCGCGATCCGATTCTGGATCCGCCGAAGAAGAAGAAGAAGCTTTCGACCGGCGCCGTCGTGGGCATCACCGTCTCGGTGATCGTTCACGCCCTGGCGGGCCTGTACTTGTATAACAACAAGTTCGTGTTGAAGGAGATGACCTACGAGGACGAGGCCGTCGACGTCGAGCTGATGGAGGTTCCCCCTCCGCCGCCGAAGCTTCAGGTGCGTGAACCGCAGATCAACACCCAGGCGCCTCCGCCTCCGGTGACTGTGGCCATCGAACCGACGAAGAAGGAAGACCGTCAGGAATACACGGGTCCGCCCGTGATCGTCCCCGGACCTCCGCCTCCGCCGGCTCCTCCCGCACCGCCGAAGCCTTCGGTCATCACTAACCCGAGCTGGTCCCGCCAGGTCGCGCCGGAATTCCCGGAACGCGCCCAATCGCGCGGCATCGAAGCGGGCTCGGCCAAGGTGAACTGCGCGGTTGCCCCGAACGGCAGCCTCTCGGATTGCCGCGTGGTGTCGGAAGATCCCGCCGGCGCCGGTTTCGGCCAAGCGGTTCTTCGGGCGGCCCGTTCGGGTCGTCTGGCGCCGCGGACTGTTGACGGCGCCGCCGTCGGCGCCCGCGTCGAGTTCACGACCCGCTTCCGTCTGGACTAAGGATCTCTCTAGAGATCAGGTTGAACGCCCCGGAGGAAACTCCGGGGCGTTTTTCTTTGTCCGTTGAACAGCGCGCAGGACTGGCGCGAAGAGGCAAGCTTGCTCATGTTCGGCAGGCATAATCAGAGGGCTTTGCCATGAAGACATTCGTCGCCGTCATCGCCGCCGCCACCACGCTCGGCCTGGGCGCCTGCGCCTACAACGAGAGCCTCGGCCGTAATCAGTTCCTGATCGTCGACGACAGCGCCCTGATGCAGCAGTCCAATGCCGCCTGGGCCGAGACGCTGCGGTCGCAGAAGGTGTCGACCAACGCCGCGCAGAACGAACGCGTGCGGCGTGTCGGCGGGCGGATGGTTCAGGCCGCCGGGCTCGCGGGGCGCCAGTGGGACTATGCGGTGTTCGAGGACGCCAGCCCCAACGCCTTCGTCCTGCCTTCGGGCCAGATCGGCGTCACCACGGGTTTGCTGAAGCTGGTGCAGAACGATGATCAGCTGGCGACCGTCATCGGCCATGAGGTCGGTCACGTCGTCGCCCGTCACGCCGCCGAACGCTATTCGACCCAATCGACGACGGGTCTTGTCCTGGGCGCGGTCCAGAGCCGGGCAGGGGATTATTCGCAGGCCATTGGCGCCCTGGGCGGCATGGGCGCGCAACTGGGCCTGCTGCTGCCCTTCTCTCGCAGTCATGAGCTGGAAGCCGACCGTCTGGGCGTCGATTACGTCGCCACCGCCGGCTACAAGCCCTCGGAATCCATCGCGCTTTGGCGGTTGATGGCGCAACAGCGCCAGTCGGGCACGCCCGAGTTCGCCTCGACCCACCCATCGGACCAGACCCGGATCACCGCCTTGCAGCAGTATATCGCCAGCCGAGGCTGGAACTGACGGGGGATAAAGTGAAATTCCTTCAAATGCATATTGCTGACCGGGACGAGGCCCGCTAGAGAACCGGCCTCGCGTTGATCGCGCCGCCTTAGCTCAGTTGGTTAGAGCGCCGGTTTGTGGAACCGGAGGTCCTCAGTTCAAGCCTGAGAGGCGGTACCATCGCTCCTACGAATCGCTTTCGGCGACGTGGAGTGGTGACGATATGAGCGACGCTTTCCCCCTTTGGGACCCCCGCCAATACAACCGATTTGAAGCCCAGCGCGACCGCGCCGCGTTCGATCTTCTCGTGCGCCTGCCCGAGGATCTTGATCCCGCCGAGATCTGGGACCTGGGCTGCGGAACCGGCCAGCACGCCGCCCTGCTGAAGCGCCGCCACCCGAACGCCAGGGTGTACGGCCTGGATTCCAGCGCCGCCATGCTGGAGCAGGCCCGCGCCCTGTCCGCCGACGTCGACTGGTCGGTCGGCGACATCGCGACCTGGGCGCCGGATCGCCCCGCCGACCTGATTCTCGCCAACGCCTCGCTGCAATGGTTGCCCGATCACACGGCCCTGTTCGCTCATCTGGCCGGCGCCCTCACGCCCGGCGGCCTGCTGGCGGTGCAGATGCCCATGGCCTGGGAGACGTGCCACCATACGATCATGCGCGAGACGGCGGCCGAGGGGCCGTGGGCCTCGGTCCTGACCGGCGTGGACACGATCGCGCCCCTGCTGCCTGCCGAGGCCTATTACGAGGCTCTGGCGCCCCTTTGCGACGACATCGACATCTGGTCGACGACCTATCTGCATGTTCTGACGGGCGAGAACGCCGTGCTGGAATGGATGAAGGGGACGGCGCTGCGGCCCTATCTGACCGCCCTGGCAGGCGACGCGGCGCTGCGCGAGGCCTTCCTGACCGCTCTCAGCTTGCGACTGTCCGAGGCGTTTCCACGGCGTCGGGACGGAGCGACGTTTCTACCATTTCCTCGCCTGTTTCTGGTGGCGCAGCGTCGTTGACGGGCCCCCGGTGCAGATGCTCGACCGGGCATTTCAGCGTCGCCAGCGCCGTCTTCGCCGCGGCGTATCCTGAAGACACCGCCGGGGCGTAGGCCTTCCAGTCGCGGATATCGACGCCCTCGGGCCTGGGCAGGATCAGCAGGTCGGTGTCCGCCCGCGCCTGCATCAGTTCGGCCTCGGTCGTCAGGGTGGCCGAGCGCATCAGCACCGACACGATCGGCGGCCCCTTCTTCCACGCGCCCGAGACGATCCAGCGCCACCAGGACGGCGGGTCTTCCAGCGCCTTGGGATCGACGCCACGCGTCTGTGACACGTCCACGCCGACGACGGGGCCGCTGTTCAGGCGGCGCATGACCTCGCTGGGGAAGTTGCGCAGCACGGCCCCATCGACCAGCACCTGGCCGTTCATCACCACCGGCGGCATGACGCCGGGAATGGAGATCGAGGCCCGCAGGGCGTGGCGCAGCATCCCCTCGCGATGCACCTCCACCTTGCCGGATGTCAGATTGGTCGAGACCGCGAAGAAGGGCAGGGGCATGTCTTCGATATTCACGTCGCCATAGGCCTCCTGCATCAGGCGCGCGACCTTGCGGGCATGGGTCATGGCGATGATGGGGAAGGCGATGTCCGACAGGGGATCGGATTCGACGAAGGCCCTGCGGATGCGTTCGTCCAGCTCATCGTCGGACCAGCCCAGGCCGGGGCCGGCGGCGATGACCGCGCCCATGGAGGACCCGCCGATGAAGTCGATCGGCATCCCGGCTTCGCGCAAGGCCTTCAGGGCGCCGATATGAGCATAGGCCCGGGCGCCGCCGCCCGACAGCACCACCCCGACCGCCGAGCCGGTGACGATGCGGGCGATCCGCGCCGTGTCGTCAAACAGGCCCTCGACGGCATGGAACCAGCGACCGGGCTTGAACGCCTCCAGCCAAGCCCGCGTCCTGGTGGGCCGGGCCATATGCGCGGGACGCAACAGGATGAGGTCGGTCAGGGGGTGGGCTTCGTCCTCGATCTCGGGCGGCAGGACGGGCGCCTGCGGCCTGCGGTCGGCATCGCCCACGATAAAGATTCGGTCCACCTGCCGGGCGCACAGCGAGGCCCAGCCTGGCTCATCGGATTCGGCGACATAGAGGACGTAGTCGTGCGCGTCCTCGACGCCCGAGAACCACTCGGCGGCGGACGACAGGGCGCTGTGGTCGATGATGCGGCAGCTAAAGCCCTGGGACTCGACAGCCCGCGCGACCCGCTCGACGAAGCTGCGAATCGGCTGGGCGCGCGCCGAGACGAAACCGAAGACGGTCGGGTCTGATCCGGTCGAGTTCCGCTCGCGCGCCCGCATCAGCATGATCTGGCCCAGTTCGGCCATCAGGGCGGGCTCGGCGCGGGCCGCCTCGAAGAAGGCGTCACGGGGCAGGGCGATCACGTCGCTGTCGCGCAGGGCCACGACATTGGCCATGTGGGTCGTGCCCGCCAGCATGGCCATCTCACCGACGGGATCGCCCGGCTTGATGACGCCGACGAACTGTTGCCCGCGTCCGTTGTCGTCGCGAAACACGCCCAGCCGCCCGGCGCGCAGCAGATAGAGGGTGTCGGCAGGATCTCCGGCCGAGAACAGTCGCTCGCCCCGCGTCAGGGCGAACCAGCTGGCGCGGGTGTTCCTGGCGCCATCGAAGACACGCGCGAGGGCGGCTTCCAGCGTGTCGGGCAGCGTGTCGTTACGTTCAGCAACCATGGGGATGGTTTAGGCCGGAATCCGTTCG
The DNA here is from genome assembly GCF_013386595.1 of Brevundimonas sp. P7753. Lineage (NCBI taxonomy): Bacteria > Pseudomonadati > Pseudomonadota > Alphaproteobacteria > Caulobacterales > Caulobacteraceae > Brevundimonas > Brevundimonas sp. P7753. The sequence continues at coordinate 31,507 of NZ_JACARP010000027.1, forward strand.
ACAGGAAAGCGGACGCTTCCCCCCGAAGCGGAAGCCTCCTAAACCTTGGGCATGCCCAAGCTGATTTCCGCCGTCGATCGCAACAGTCCTGCTTTCAAAACGCTGGATGCGCACAATCGCGCCCTGCGGGACGAACTTTTCGATAAGGTCGCCAAGGCCGCGCGCGGCGGCTCCGACGCCAGCCGCGAGCGCCACGTGGCGCGCGGCAAGCTCTTGCCGCGTGACCGGGTCGAGCGCCTTCTGGACCCCGGCTCGCCCTTCCTCGAGGTCGGCCAGTTGGCCGCCAACGGCATGTACCGGGATGAAGCCCCCGGCGCGGGCATGATCTGCGGCGTCGGTCGCGTCTCGGGCCGCGAGGTCATGATCGTCGCCAACGACCCCACGGTGAAGGGCGGCGCCTACTTCCCCATGACGGTGAAGAAGCACCTGAGGGCGCAGGAAATCGCCGAGCAGAACAATCTGCCCTGCGTCTATCTGGTCGATTCGGGCGGCGCCAACCTGCCGCACCAGGCTGAGGTCTTCCCCGACCGCGACCACTTCGGCCGCATCTTCTTCAACCAGGCGCGGATGTCGGCCAGGTCGATCCCGCAGATCGCCTGCGTCATGGGCTCCTGCACGGCGGGCGGCGCCTATGTTCCGGCCATGTCCGACGAGACGGTGATCGTGCGCAACCAGGGCACCATCTTCCTGGCCGGTCCGCCTCTGGTGAAGGCCGCCACCGGCGAGATCATCTCCGCCGAGGAGCTGGGCGGGGCCGAGACCCACGGCCGCAAGTCCGGCGTGGTCGACCATGTGGCCGAGAATGACGAGCACGCGCTGGAAATCGTCCGCTCCATCGTCGCCAACCTGAACACGGTCAAGGACGTGCCGCTGGACGTGCGCGAGCCGCGCCCCCCCGCCCTGGACCCGCAAGAGCTTTACGGCATCATCCCCGACGACGTGCGCGCGCCTTATGACGTGCGCGAGGTCATCGCCCGTATCGTCGACGGCTCGGACTTCGATGAGTTCAAGGCCCTGTACGGGACCAGCCTGGTCTGCGGCTTCGCCCGCATCTGGGGCTATCCGGTCGCCATCCTGGCCAACAACGGCGTCCTGTTCTCGGAGAGCGCCCAGAAGGGGGCGCACTTCATCGAACTGGCCTGCAAGCGCAAGATTCCGTTGCTCTTCCTGCAAAACATCTCGGGCTTCATGGTCGGCGGCAAGTACGAAGCCGAGGGCATCGCCAAGCACGGCGCCAAGCTGGTCACGGCCGTCGCCAGCGCCGAGGTGCCCAAGTTCACCGTCCTGATCGGCGGCAGCTTTGGCGCCGGCAACTACGGCATGTGCGGTCGCGCCTATTCGCCCCGCTTCCTCTTCACCTGGCCCAACAGCCGCATTTCGGTGATGGGCGGCGAGCAGGCGGCCTCGGTGCTGGCCACCGTCCACCGTGACGCTGACACTTGGAGCGCCGACGAAGCCGAGGCCTTCAAGGCCCCGATCCGCCAGAAGTACGAGGACGAGGGCAACCCCTATTACGCCACCGCCCGCCTCTGGGACGACGGCGTCATCGACCCGGCCCAGACCCGCGACGTCCTGGGCCTGGCCATCAGCGCCAGCCTGAACGCCCCCATCCCCGAGACGCGCTTCGGCGTGTTCAGGATGTAAACTGCATCCTTGGCACTCCAAGAATCCTTCTCCCCTCGGGGGAGAAGGTGGCCTGCGGAGCAGGTCGGATGAGGGGGCGCTATCTGCAGGCAAACGCGAACAATGAGGATGGAGCCGACGGCCCCCTCATCCGGCTCGCTGGCGCGAGGCACCTTCTCCCCCGAGGGGAGAAGGGGTTAGGCTAGGCCTTATGCATCAGTCGCCAGACCGAACGCGCCGCGCCCGTCGTCTCCGAGCCGACACCACGCCAGCCGAGTCCCGCCTCTGGGCCCTGCTGCGCAATCGCGGCTTCGAAGGCTGGAAATTCCGGCGTCAGACCCCGGTCGCCGGCTATGTCGCCGACTTTCTCTGTCTCGACCTCAAGCTGGTCATCGAGCTGGACGGCGGCGTTCATCGCCTCCGCGAGGCCGAAGATGCCCTGCGCGACCATCGCCTCGCCGAGGCGGGTTTCGCCGTTGTCCGCTTCTCAAACGAAGCATTTTTGCACAATCCCAATATCTTGCTGGACGCGATCCGCCTTCGCGCGGCACAAATGGGGAAATCGCCCCCTCATCCGACCTGCTCCGCAGGCCACCTTCTCCCCCAAGTGGAGAAGGAAGACATTTCAGGCGTTCAGAGCTTGAAGGAGCCATCCATGACTGACCAACCTACCGAAGAAGACCTGAACGCCCTCGACATCACCGACGCCGAGGCCGCCGAGATGAACGCCATCGCCCATCCCTTCGTCGCCGATCCGGCGCCGGACGCGGACAATGAGCTGGTCAAGATCGACGCCCTGCCGTCGGGCGTGGTCTTCGTGACGATCAACCGTCCGGCGAAGAAGAACGCCTTCGACGCCGCCACCATCGCCGCCCTGTATGAAGCGTTCGAGACCCTGCACGGCGCGGATCGGGTGCGCGTGGTCTTCATCCGTGGCGCGGGCGGCACCTTCAGCGCGGGCGCCGATCTGAACTGGATGGCCGACGCCGCCGGCTGGTCCGAGAGCGACAACCGCGACGACGCCATGGGTCTGGCGAAAATGCTCAAGGCCCTGCACGACGTACCGGCCCTGACGGTGGCCCTGGTCGAGGGCTCGGCCATGGGCGGCGGGGCGGGCATCGTCGCCGCCTGCGACATGGCCGTGGCGGTCGAGGGTGCGCGCTTCGCCTTCTCCGAGGTCAAGCTGGGCCTCATCCCCGCGACCATCGCTCCCTATGTCATCGAAGCCGTCGGCGCCCGTCGCGCCCGTCAGCTGTTCCTGACGGCCAACACCTTCGACGCCGACTATGCGGCGCACGCGGGCCTGATCGACTTGGTCCTGCCGGAAGGTTCGGTGGACGAGTTCATCTCCATGCTGACCGACAGCCTGACCACCTGCGCCCCCGGCGCCATGGGCGAGGCCAAGCGTCTGGTGAACGACCTGGCCGGCGAAGCCATCGACCATCGCCTGCTGGAAGAGACCGCCAAGCGCATCGCTCGCGCTCGCGTCTCGGAAGAAGGCCAGGAAGGCGTCCGCGCCTTCCTCGACAAACGCGCCCCCAGCTGGGCGCAATAAAGTGGTGAGTGGTCAGTGGTGAGTGGCGAGTGGGGAGAGTGCTAGCACGCCTTCACCCGCCGACGCCGACCGCCCATCTTCTCGACACTCGTCACCCGCCACTTCGGAAAGCCTGATGTTCAAGTCCGTCCTGGTCGCCAATCGCGGCGAGATCGCCTGCCGCGTCTTCCGCACCGCCCGCCGCATGGGCCTGCGCACCATCGCCGTCTATTCCGAGGCCGACGCCGCCGCCCTGCACGTTCGCGAGGCGGACGAGGCGGTGTTGATCGGCCCGGCAGCGGCGCGCGAATCCTATCTGGATGCGGCCGAGGTGCTGGCGGCGGCCAAGGCGACGGGGGCGGAGGCCATCCACCCCGGCTACGGCTTCCTGTCCGAGAACGCCGACTTCGCAGAGGCGGTGATGGCCGCGGGCATCGTCTGGATCGGCCCGCAGCCGTCCTCGATCCGCGCCATGGGCCTGAAGGACGCGGCCAAGAAGCTGATGATCGAGGCGGGCGTGCCCGTCACCCCTGGCTATCAGGGCGAGGACCAGTCGCTGGAGACACTGACGGCCGAGGCCAACCGCATCGGCTTCCCGGTCCTGATCAAGGCGGTCGCCGGCGGCGGCGGCAAGGGCATGAAGAAGGTCGACCGGGCCGAGGACTTCGCCGATGGTCTGGCCAGCGCCCAGCGTGAGGGCCAGTCCTCCTTCGGCGATCCGCGCGTCCTGATCGAGAGCTACATCACCCGCCCGCGCCACATCGAGGTGCAGGTCTTCGGCGACAGCCACGGCAATGTCGTCCACCTGCATGAGCGCGACTGCTCGCTGCAACGTCGCCACCAGAAGGTGATCGAAGAGGCGCCCGCGCCGGGCATGGATCAGGCCACGCGCGACGCCGTCACCGCCGCCGCTGTCCGCGCCGCCAAGGCCGTGAACTACCAGGGCGCAGGCACCATCGAGTTCATCGCCGACGCCTCCGACGGGCTGAAGGCCGACCGCATCTGGTTCATGGAGATGAACACCCGGCTGCAGGTCGAGCATCCGGTCACGGAATCCATCACCGGCGTCGATCTGGTCGAATGGCAGTTGCGCGTCGCGGCGGGCGAACCCATCCCGCTGGCCCAGGCCGACATCCCGATGAAGGGCTGGGCCATGGAGGCCCGTCTCTATGCCGAGGACCCGGCCCACGGCTTCCTGCCGTCCATCGGCAAGCTGGATCACTTCGTCATGCCCGACGACATCCGCGTCGATACCGGCGTGGAGCAGGGCGGCGAGGTCAGCCAGTTCTACGATCCCATGATCGCCAAGTTGATCGTCCACGCTGACACTCGCGAAGCCGCCGCCGCCCGCCTGGCCGACGCCTGCCGCGCAGTCGAGGTCTGGCCCGTCCGCACCAACGCCGGCTTCCTGGCCCGCTGCCTGGACCACCCGCGCTTCGTCGAGGGCGACGTGGACACGGGGTTCATCGGGGCGGAAGGCGAGGAGTTGTTCACCCGACCCGTGCGGCCCGAGGTTGCGGCGGCTGGCGCCGCGCATCGCTTCGAGGAGCAGCGCCGCGCGTCGCTGTCGCCTGCCGATGACGGAACATCTCCGTGGGCCGCTTACCGCGGCGATATCGCCGGCTTCAGAATGAACAGGTCTGCGGCGCTGGCGGTTAAGACGACAATGAACGGCGAGGCTTATACGGCTTCTCTGATCATGCGCCGGAAGGGCCACGCCACTTGGTATGACGTCACCGCGTCGAGCACGGTTGAGCGGGTGGCGCCAGGAGGCGTGTCGCCTGACGACCTCCAGTCGGGGATCTGGGTCGGCGACGATTTCATCAGGTCGTTTGAGACGAGCGACAGCGCGGTGCTGTTTGACGGCGGCGAAGCGATCGAGTTCGCGGACTGGCGCCCCAATGCGGCGGGCGCGGGCGCTTCCGCCTCCGACGGCGGCCTGCGCGCCCCCATGCCCGGCAAGATCGTCGCCGCGCCCGCCAAGGCCGGTGACGCCGTCATCAAGGGTCAGCCCATCGTCGTTCTGGAAGCCATGAAGATGGAGCACGCCCTGACCGCGCCCTTCGACGGCGTGGTGGCCGAGTTCAACGTCGCCGTCGGCGATCAGGTCGTGGACGGCGCGGTTCTGGCCGTGGTGAAGGCGGCGGACTGACCCCCGCCGTCATCCCGGACGGCCGTCAGGCTGATCCGGGACCCAGACGTTGACTTCAAACAGGGCAGGGCTGGATCAGAGCCGCCGTCTGGGTCCCGGGTTCCGCTGCGCGGCCCCGGATGACGGAAGAGGTGGTTTCGCCAATCCCGCCAAGAGACTATCTGCACCCTCATGCCCCTTCACATGATCAAACTCTGCGTCGGCGTGTCCGAGGTCGAGACGCTGGAGGCGAACGCGGCCCGTTCCGACTGGCGCATCGTCCACACCCGCATGACGCCCAAGCGCGCCGCCGAGATCGAGGACGGCGGCTCGCTCTACTGGGTGATGAAGGGCTCTGTGACCTGCCGTCAGCGCATCCTCGACATCACCACGGTCGGCGAGGGCAAGGCCAGCCGCTGCGAGATCAGGCTGGACAGCCAGGTCATCCGCACCGCGCCCCTGGCTCGGCGGCCGTTCCAGGGCTGGCGCTATTTCGACAAGGACGTGCCGCCGGATCTATCCGTGGCCGAGGCGACGGACCTGCCCGACGATCTGGCCCGAGAGCTGCGCGAACTCGGCGCTTGGTGACCCTTTCGTGGCTTTAGGCCGCAAGTATTGACCTTTGGCCGCCGCCGTGGCCTGTCCCGGCTCCCATGACCAACGCCCTGTTCAGCTTCAAGACCCGCGAGACCCTGTCCGAGCTGCTGAAGCTGGCCTGGCCGGTCGTCATGGCGCGTCTGGGCATAATGACCATGGGGCTCACCGACGCCATCGTCGTCGGCCACTACGCCAGCCGCGAACTGGCCTATCACTCCTTGGCCTGGGCGCCGTCGTCGGTCGTCCTGACCACGGCGGTCGGCCTGATGATGGGCGTACAGGTCATGACCGCCCGCCTGCTGGGCGAGGGCCGCAAGGACGAGGTCGGCGCCGTGCTGCGCCGGGGCATGGTCTATGCGCTGCAGATCGGCTTCGTCTCCATGTTCGCCCTGATGCTGCTGGGGCCGTTCGGGCTTCAGCACATGGGTCTGGAAGACGGACTGGGCGAGGGCGCTTCGCCCGCCCTGATGGTCTTCGCGCTTTCGATGCCGGCCTATCTGATCTCGGTCGCGGCCCAGTTCTTCCTTGAGGGCTTGCATCGGCCCAAGGCCGGGATGGTGGCCATGTGGGTCGCCAACGCCGTCAACCTGGGTCTGAATCTGATGCTGGTGCCGGACCTTCTGGGGCTGGGCGTCGACGGCGCGGTCGCCTCGGCCTGGGCCACCTTCGGCGCGCGCACCGCGCTGGCGATCTTCCTCGTCATCTTCATCCTGCGCCTGCCCGAGGCGAGGGCTCTGGGCGTCTTCAGCAAGCCCAAGCGCGACAAGGCGGTCGAGCGCGAGCAGGTCAAGGTCGGCGTCGGCGCCGGTTCGTCCAACTTCATCGAGGTCGGCGCCTTCGCCGCCATGACCGTTTTCGCTGGTCAGCTGGGCGCCGCCGAGACCGCCAGCTGGGCCGTGGTCATCAACGTCTCCGCCATCGTCTTCATGGTGCCCATGGGCCTGGGCTCGGCGACGGCGGTCCTGGTGGGCCGCAGTTACGGGGCGCGCGACCGGGACGGCGTCATGCGCGGGGGCCTGGCCGGCATCGGCGTGGTGACGGTCCTGGCCTTCATCATCGCTATCGGCCTGTGGCTGACCGCGCCCCTGGTGGTCAGCGCCTATACGACCGACCCGGCCATCCTGGCCATCGCAGCCCCGGCCCTGGTGCTGGCGACCCTATTCTTCGTCGCCGACGCCCAGCAGGTCGTAGCCGCCCAGGCCAACCGCGCGTCGGGCGACGTCGTCTGGCCGACGCTGATGCACCTTCTGTCCTACGGCATCATCATGATCCCGCTGGGCTGGTGGCTGGCGCATCGGATCGGCGTCGACGGTCTGGTCTGGTCGGTCATCGTGGCCAGCCTGATCTCCGGCGCGCTGCTGATCGGCCGGTTCGTGCGGATCGCGAAGCGCTTGCCGGCCTGAGGCGTGACGGCGGGGTGACGCCTCGGGTTTCGCCCTCTATATCCGTCTGCTTCCTCCCGCAGACTGGACGACCATGGCCCGCATCCTCATCACCTCGGCGCTGCCCTACATCAACGGCATCAAGCACCTTGGGAATCTGGCCGGGTCCATGTTGCCCGCCGATGTCTGGGCGCGCTTCATGCGCGGGCGCGGCCACGACGTCCTCTATGTCTGCGCCACCGATGAGCACGGCACCCCGGCCGAGCTGGCCGCCGCCGCCGCCGGCCAGGACGTCCGCACCTATTGCGACGAGCAGCATCAGGTCCAGAAGAAGGCCGGCGAGGCCTTCAGCCTGTCCTTCGACGTTTTCGGCCGCAGCTCCAACGCCCCGAACACTCGCCTGACCCAGCACTTCGCCCAGGTGCTGGAAGAGCGCGGCCTGATCGAGGAGCGCGTGGACCGGATGATCTATTCGATCGACGACGCCCGCTTCCTGCCCGACCGTTATGTCGAGGGGACCTGCCCGCACTGCGCCTACGAAAAGGCGCGCGGCGACCAGTGCGACAACTGCGGCCGCCTGCTGGACCCGACCGATCTGATCAACCCCTATTCGGCGGTTTCGGGCAGCCGCAATCTCGAGGTCCGCGACACCCGCCACCTCTATCTGCTGCAGACCAAGGTGGCTGACGAAGTCCGCGCCTGGGTCGACGCCCGCTCGGAGGGCTGGCAGCCGCTGGCCCGCTCCATCGCCTACAAGCATCTGGACGAAGGCCTGATCGACCGCGGCATCACCCGCGACCTGAAGTGGGGCGTGCCGGTCGTCGGTCCCGACGGCGGCCCGCGTCCGGGCATGGAGGGCAAGGTCTTCTACGTCTGGTTCGACGCCCCCATCGAATACATCGGCGCGACCGAGGAATGGGCGGACGCCACCGGCGGCGACTGGCGCTCTTGGTGGCGTCTGGATGAAGGCGCCGACGATGTCCGCTACGTCCAGTTCATGGGCAAGGACAACGTGGCCTTCCACACCGTCAGCTTCCCCGCCACGATTCTGGGCTCGGGCGAGCCGTGGAAGACGGTCGATCAGCTCAAGGCCTTCAACTGGCTGAACTGGTACGGCGGCAAGTTCTCGACCAGCATGGGCCGGGGCGTCTTCATGGATCAGGCGCTGGAACTGCTGCCCGCCGACTACTGGCGCTGGCATCTGACCGCCTATGGCCCGGAACACTCCGACGCGGCCTTCACCTGGGAGCAGTTCCAGGCGACGACGAACAAGGACCTGGCCGATGTCCTGGGCAACTTCGTCAACCGCATCGTCAAGTTCACGGAATCCAAGTTCGACGGCGTCGTGCCCGAGGGCGGCGAGGCCGGCCCGCTGGAAGCCAAGCTGGCGGCGGACATCAAGGCCGGTCTGGAAACCCTGACCGCAGAGTTCGAGGCCATGGAGTTCCGCAAGGCCGCTCAGGCCGCGCGCGCCCTCTGGGTCATGGGCAACGAGTATCTTCAGGAAGCCGCCCCCTGGACGGCGCTGAAGACCGACCGCGACCGCGCCTCCGTGGTGGTCCGCACCGGCTTGTCCTTGGTTGCCCTGTTCGCCCGCATCACCGTGCCCTTCATGCCGGGCAGCGCCGAGCGCATCGGCGCCACGGTCGGCGCGACCGACCTGTCGTGGCCGAACGCCGACGCCGACCTGCTGACCCTGGTCCCCGCCGGTCAGACGGTCGCCGCGCCCGCCGTCCTGTTCGCCAAGATCGAAGACGCCCAGGTCGCCGAATGGACCGAACGCTTCGGCGGCGCCGAGGGCTGAACCTCTGAGCGCTGAATAAAGAAAAGGCCCGGATCGCTCCGGGCCTTTTTGCTGTCAGGTCACTGGGCCGGCGCCGTCTCGGCGGGCGGAGCGGTTCGCTGTTCTCGCGCGCCGGGCAGGCCGGCCGGGGTAGCGTCCTTGCTGCCCGCACCGGCGTGTTTCATGTGCTTGGCCTGTTCTTCCTCGCCGATGTCGAGGAAGGCGGGGGCCGAAGCATTGAACTGGTCGGCGTGGCCCATACGCACGATGACGGAACGTCCGCCGTCCCAGACCATGTGCAGGGCGACGTACAGAACGATGACCAGACCGACGTAGGCGATCCAGCGATAGCGGTTCAGCAGCTTGGCGATGAAGCTGGCGGCCAGGCCCATCAGGGCGATCGACAAGATCAGACCGAAGACCATGATCCAGGGGTGGTCGTGGCTGGCGCCCGCGACGGCCAGCACATTGTCCAGGCTCATGGTCAGGTCGGCGATCATGATCTGGAGCAGGGCGGCGCCGAAGGTCTTGCGCTTCAGGCCCAGTTCCTCGGGGGACGGCCCGCCGCCGTGTTCGATGGCCAGGGCGCGTTCAATCTCGGCCTCGGCCTCGGCCTGATCATGGGTCGCCTGTTCGCGCAGTTCGCGCCACATCTTCCAGCACACCCACAGCAGCAGGAAGCCGCCCGCCAGCAGCAGGCCGACGATGGCCAGCAGTTGCACTGTGATCAGGGCCAGACCGATGCGCATGACGACGGCGGCGGCCAGGCCGATCAGGATGGCCTTGCGGCGTTGTTCCTGGGGCAGGGCGGCGGCGGCCAGGCCCACGGCCACGGCGTTGTCGCCGGCCAGGACCAGGTCGATCATCAGAACCTTGCCGAGGGCGGTGGCCTGACTGATGAGGTGGGGGTCAGAGAGAAATTCCATCAGGGTTCATTAAGCCCCGAGGAAAGCTGCGCCAAGACGTCGCAGCAAACTCGCTCCCGCCGACGCGGGCCAGCGGGAGCGAGGTAGATCAGGCCGACCGCTGGGCGCGGGCGACTTCATACAGGGCGATGGCCGCTGCGTTGGACACGTTCAGGCTTTCGAATCCGCCGGGCATGGGGATCTTGGCCATGACGTCGCAGTGCTCGGCCACCAGACGGCGCACGCCGTCGCCTTCGGACCCCATGACCAGAACGGTCGGGCGCGAATCTAGCGCCTGTTCCAGAGTCTGTTCCGCCGAACCGTCCAGACCGACGGCGCGCCAGCCCAGATCGGCCAGTTTTTCCAGTGCGCGACTCAGATTCGTCACGCGGGCGCAGGGCAGGCGCTCGGTCGCGCCGGCCGCCGCCTTGGCCAGGGCGCCGGCCAGGGCGGGCGAGTGCCGGTCCTGGACGACGATTCCCTTGGCGCCGAAGGCCAGGGCCGAGCGGAAGATGGCGCCGACGTTCTGGGTGTCGGTCAGTTGATCCAGCAGGACGATGACGCCGCTGGCGTCTTCGGCGATGTCTTCCAGCGAGACGCCTTCCAGCGGCTGAACCTTGAAGACCATGCCCTGGTGAACGGCGCCGGCGGGCAGCATTCGGGCCAGAGCGGTCGAATCAATCACCTCGATTCGGTGGCCGTTCGCCAGATTTTCCCGTTCGATTTCAGCGGCTCGGTCCTCTGTGACCATCAAACGGCCCATGCCGCGGCGGGCTGGATTGGCCAAGGCGGCCAAAACGGGATGGCGGCCCCAGACAAAATTATCCGATTCTGCCTTGCCGCGCGGGGCTTTGGGGGCTGAATCGCCCCCGGAACGGCCTGTTGGCGTAGGCGACCAACCTTTCTCGGGCCGGCTTTCCACGCGTTTGTGGAAAGACTGCTTTTTACCGGGTTTCCGGTCGTTGCGTTCTGAAAATGACGACACTATAAGACGGCCTCCGATTTGGGCCCTAGGGCTTCGGGTCAGGCGCTTCCTCTATTACAGGCGTCGCCGGACACGAAGGCTTTCGCGACAAAATGATCGAAAGATCGTGATGTTGCGTATCCAGACCGGTTTTGAAAACGCGCGCTGGGGGAATGTCCCGAGTGGCAAAGGGGGCGGACTGTAAATCCGCTGCGAAAGCTTCGAAGGTTCGAGTCCTTCTTCCCCCACCACGCGCGTTTCAAGGCCGAGAGGACGGAAACCCAGAAAAGGAATCGGGTGCGGAAACGCCAATCTCTTACGAGAGGTTGGGGCAACGCATTCTTCGCGCGGGTATAGCACAATGGTAGTGCAGCAGCCTTCCAAGCTGAGGATGTCGGTTCGATCCCGTCTACCCGCTCCAGATTTTTGAACTGAGCAGAAGCGCCCCTCCGCTTTGGACCCGGGCCACAGGAGTTTGGCCATGGCCAAGGAAAAGTTCGA